>DASVNL010000343.1:0-19049 GCA_036383875.1 Thermoanaerobaculia bacterium | reverse complement strand
TCCAGACAAAACTTTCGCCTGGTTTCAGCGTCTATTACAGCATGAGAACGCGAAGCCCGGAGGAAACCCAAATGAAGAACAAACACGATGAGAGCCGCATTGCGGAGCAGATCGTCAGCGTGCTTCCGGCCGATGTGATGTTGCGCGCGTGCTCACCCGATCGCGACAAGCTTCGCTACGCCGTTCGCGGCGAAGGCATGAAGCTGACCACGATCGTCCTGAGCCGCCGCTCGCTCCGGAAGCTGGCCGACGACCCGGCTCGTGACGTGAAGATCGAGTACCTGCAGCGCGACCTTTTGCAGACCGCCGGACTGCGTGCGGAGTTCCGCTACCCGCGGCCGCACGTGGCGCCGTCCTTCTCGGCCGCGCGCAAGATGTTCGCGCTGCGCCTGCCTCTCGTATCGCTCGCCTGACGAACGCTTCCTGCCCGGCGCGTGTTCTTTCCATGAATGCGCGCCGAGGCAGCAGTGGTCACGAAATCGAGACGGATCTTACGATTCGAAGGTCGTGAGCTTGATTTTCAGTCGAATCGACGCCATATTGCTTACATGGCTGTCGAATTGGATGAGCTTGATCGCCAGATCGTCGAACTGCTCCTGAAAGACGGACGCACGCCGGCAGCGCAGATCGCGGAGCAGATCGGCCTCTCCCGCCCCGCGGTCGCGGACCGGCTGGACAAGCTCGAGCGCCAGGGCGTGATTCGCGGCACCACCGCAGTCGTCGATCCCACCACCCTCGGCCGCTCGATCACGGCGTTCATCGCGGCGCGCGGACCGTCTCTCGGCGCCTCCGCGCGCAAGAAGTTCCGCGAGCTGATGCGCCGCGACGAGATGCTCGAAGTGCACACCGTCGCCGGCGACGACTGCTATCTCATCAAAGTGCGCGCGGGCTCGATCGGAGAGCTCAACACCCTCGTGCAACAACTCACCGCCGCGCCGATCTCGTTCACCACGCGGACCACCATCGTGATGGAAACGCATTGCGAGAAGGTCGGCGGCATCGACCTCGGCCTCGGCATCGTCGACTGATTAGAAGGGAGCGCGCGCGTGAAGCATGAAAAAACCGTCGCCTACACCGCCTTTGCGATCGTCTGCATCGTCTGGGGCACGACCTATCTCGGCATCCGCATCGCGCTCGAGACCATCCCGCCGCTCCTTCTGACCGCGATCCGATTCACGATCGCGGGCCTGTTGATGCTCGGCGTCGCGAAGCTGCGCGGCGAAACCATTCCGCGCGATCGCAAGACCGTCGGCAATCTCGTGCTGTGCGGATTCCTCATGGTCGGCATCGGCAACCTCGCCGTCGTCTGGGCCGAACAGTGGGTGCCGAGCGGACTCGCGGCGCTGCTCGTCGCGACGTCGCCGTTCTGGATGGCCATCATTGAAGCATTCCGCAGCGGCGGCGAGCGCACCGGCTTGCGCAGCGGCATCGGGATGCTCATCGGCTTCGCC
The DNA here is from genome assembly GCA_036383875.1 of Thermoanaerobaculia bacterium. GTDB lineage: Bacteria > Acidobacteriota > Thermoanaerobaculia > Gp7-AA8 > Gp7-AA8 > QHVT01. Next base: position 17,598 of record DASVNL010000343.1, on the reverse strand, counting down.
GGCGTGGCGATGCTCGTCACGCCCCGTGGCTCCGGGGTTCCCTGGAATCTCTACTTCATCCTCGGCGCGCTCGCGATTCAGGTCGGCGCGGTCTGCTGGCAGCTCGGCACGGCGCAGAGCAAGTACAAACTGCAGCACGTTTCGCCTGTGACCTCCGCGGCGATGCAGATGCTGTCCGGCGGATTGATCGTCGGCGTCATCGGCATCGCGATCGGCGAGCCCGCGCGATTCGCGCTCAACCCGCGCACGTTCGGCGCGCTCGCATACCTGACGATCTTCGGATCCGTCATCGCATACAGCGCGTACGTCTTCGCCACCGCGCACATGCGCACGACGCACACATCGCTTTACGCGTATGTGAATCCGGTCGTAGCCGTGTTCCTCGGCTGGCTGATTCTCAACGAGCCGCTCACGCCGTTCTCCATCATCGCGATGGTCGTGATCCTCGCGGGTGTGGCACTCGTCCAGACTTCGAAGTCGCCGGCGCCGGCCGTGGCGGCACCGACACCGGTCAAGAAGGCGGCTTGATCAGCCGTCCTTCTTGATGGTGGTCAGGATCTCGTCGAGTTTCGTTTCGGCCTCGGCGAGCGGCAACTGACAGGTGCCTGCGCCGCGATGTCCGCCGCCGCCGTACTTCGCCATCAGGCGGCCGACATCCGTCTTCGACGTTCGATTGAAGATGCTGTGGCCGACTGCGCACACGACGAACTCGCCTTTGCGTCCGTCGAAGATGCGCACCTGAATGTTCGCCTGCGGGAACATCGTGTAGACGAGGAAGCGATTTCCCGCGGGCGGCTCGCCGGCGCCGCGGAGATCCGTGATGATCACGTTCGCGTCGACGCGTGAGTGCTCGCGCGTGATGCGCTCGAATTCTTTCTGCTGCGCGAAGTAGCGATCGATGCGCTCTTTGACGTCGACGTCGGCGAGCACCGTGTCCGGGTCGTCGGGATGCTGCGAGATCAGCTCGATCATCTTCGTCATCAGCTCGCGATTGCTGATGCGATAGCCGTGGTGATACGCGAGCCCGGTGCGCGGGTCCATCACGAACGACAGCAGCATCCAGCCACTCGGTTTCGTGACGTCGTCCATCGACAACTGCGCGGCGTCCGATTTGTCGACCGACTCGAGCAGCTTCTCGTATTTGCCGAGCTTCGCCGCGCCGTAGTGATTGAACACCACGCGCGCGGCGGACGGCGCGACTTCGAAGCGGCCGCGATACGAGACCGTGTCTTCATTGCGCACGATCTCGCTCGAGTGGTGATCGAACCAGAGTCCGGCGCCGTGCGTGTACGGCAGATTGCTGAGGATGTCGTTCTTTCCGACAGCGATCTTGCCGTCCTGCACGTCTTTCGGATGGACGAACTCCACGGAGTCGACGGACTCGACCTCGCGGAGCAGAACCGCACAGGCGAGGCCGTCGAAATCAGAACGCGTTATGAGCCGCATGGCGGCGGATTGTAGCGCTAGCTGGGTTTCATCACGACCTTGATGCAGTCGTCCTGTTTGTCGCGGAACGTCTGATACATCTCCGGTGCCTCATCGAGCGACACGCGATGCGTAATGACGAACGACGGATCGATGTCGCCGCGCTCGATGCGGTCGAGAAGTTGAGGCAAGTAGTTCAGTACGTGCGTCTGTCCCATGCGCAGCGTCAGTCCCTTCGCGAACGCCATCCCGAACGGCACCTTGTCGATGAATCCCGCGTACACGCCCGGAATCGAAACCGTTCCGCCCTTGCGACACGAATGCAGCACCTGACGCAGCACGTGCGCGCGATCGAACGTCAGCTTCATCGCCTGCTTCACGCGATCGAGCACGGCATCCACGTACGTGCCGTGTGCCTCCATGCCGACTGCGTCGATGCAGTGATCCGGGCCGCGTCCGCCAGTGAGATCTTTGAGCGTGTCGAACGTGTCAGTTTCTTCGTAGTCGAGCGTTTCGGTGCGACCGTCGCTGCGCGCGAGATCGAGGCGCTCGCGGAATCGATCGATCGCGATCACGCGACCGGCGCCGAGCATCCACGCGCTGCGAATCGTGAACAGTCCGACCGGACCGCAGCCCCACACCGCGACCGTGTCGCCGGGCTTGATGCCGCACTGTTCCGCGGCCTGATAGCCGGTGGGGAAGATGTCGGTGAGAAACAAGACCTTCTCATCCGGCAGACCATTCGGAATCTTCAACGGATTCACATCGGCGAACGGCACACGAACGTATTGCGCCTGTCCGCCTGCGTAGCCGCCGTACAGATGCGCGTAGCCGTACATGCCGGCGCCGGAGTATCCGTTCAGCGCTTCGTTCATCCACGCGTTGGGATTCGTGTTGTCGCACGCGGTCGGGAGCTTGTTCTGACAGAACCAGCAGCGCCCGCACGTGATCGGAAACGGCACGATCACGCGATCGCCGACGCGGAGGTTCTTCACATCGCGGCCGACTTCGACGACTTCGCCCATGAACTCGTGGCCGAGGATGTCGCCGCGCATCATGGTGGGAACGTAGCCGTCGTAGAGATGCAGATCGGAGCCGCAGATTGCAGTCAAAGTGACGCGCACGATCGCGTCGTGCGGATTGAGGATCTTCGGATCCGGAACATCGACGACGCGAACTTCACCTTTGCCCCACCAGCAGACTGCTTTCATCGAGTCTTCCTTCCCGAAGACTGACCTTCGGTGGTCGCAATCTCGCCGGTTTCGACGAGCATCTTGAAACGTCGCAGGTCTTCCTGAACGTTGACTGAGGGGTCTTCGCCGAGGAGGCGGGAGACGGTCGCGCCGAAGCGGCCGGCGGGCGGGTCGTAGCGCAGTACGACTTTCACTTCCGTGCCGCGTCCGCCTGGGATCGCGTTGAAGTGCACCGAGCCCGCGTTGTCGATCTGACTGCCGTCGACGGAGCGCCAGCCGATGAGCTCATTCGGAATCTCGTTGATGATCTCCGCTTCCCAGTCGACCGTTTTTCCGGCCGGACCTTTCGCGGTCCAGTGCGAGCGTTTGTCGTCGCGCACCTCGACCGCTTCGAGGTTGTGCATGAAGCGCGGGAGGTTCGTGAAGTCGCGCCAGAACGCATAAAGCTGTTGGGGCGTCGCATTGACGGTGACGGATTTTTCGACGCGCACACCGCGGCCGTACGCCACGCTGATGTTGTTGTCTTCATCGCTGCCGTTGAGGGTGGAGATGCCGAGTCCGGCGTAGATCGGACAATTGCCCGTCGCGCCACGCCACACGAGCGTGCCGCCGATCGTCGAAAGGACGAGACCGCCGATCGAGCGTTTCTTCAAACCGTATGCGGCAAGTGCGGATCCAGCGATCACCGACACCCATCGCTCCGGGTCATTTACGTTTTTATGGTCTGCCATAGCGGAGCGTTATGGTCCACGAAGCGTGCCCGCTCCCATCAACCATCAACGATCAACCAGCAACCACTACAATCCGCGCATGGCAACCGCACCTCCGCCCGTTCGTCCTGTCTCCATCGACGACATTCGTGCTGCACGCGAGCGCATCGCCGGAGTCATTACGCGCACGCCGCTCATCCGTTTGCGGCATGACGTCGCGGGCGCGCCGGAGATCTGGCTCAAGCTCGAAAATCTGCAGCCGATCAACGCATTCAAATTGCGCGGCGGCGCAAATGCAGTGGCGATGTTGAATCCCGAGGAGCGAAGCAAGGGCGTCTGGACGATCAGCGCGGGCAACGCGGGACAGGGCGTGGCGTACGCGGCGCGTGAAGCGGGCGTGCCGTGCACCGTCGTCGTCATCGAAACCGCACCCGAAACAAAGATCGACCGCATGCGCGCCCTCGGCGCAACGCTCGTCAAAGCGCCGTTCGACGCGTGCTGGAACGCGATGGAAGATCGCGCGTTTCCGGGCGTCGAAGGAACGTTCGTGCATCCGTTCGACGATCACAACTTCATCGCGGGCAACGCGACCGTCGGACTCGAGATCCTCGAAGACTTGCCGAACGTGAAGACCATCATCTCCGCGATCGGCGGCGGCGGCTTGATCAGCGGCATCGCCAGCGCAATCCGCGCAACCGCACCGCACGTGCGCATCCTCGGCGCCGAACCCGAAACCGCGGCGCCCGGCGCGGCGTCGTTCGCGGCGGGATCGCCGCAAGTGTTCGGCGAGTGGCAGGCGTCCTTCGTCGACGGCGCGGGCGGCAAGAGCATCTTTCCGCGCATGTGGGAGCGGATGAAGGACATCGTCGACGGCTCAGTCATCGTGACGCTCGACGAAGTGAAGAACGCGATGCGACTCGCGGCGTCGAAGACGCGCGTGATTGCGGAAGGCGCGGGTGCGCTCGGCATTGCAGCGGCGCTCAAGCAGACCGAAGGTCCGGTCGTCGCGGTGGTGTCGGGCGGCAACATCGATCTCAAGAAGTTCTGCGAGATCGTGACCGCGTAAGATCCCTCGATGTTGTCCGTGCTCCTCGCGGTGCTCCTCGGATACTCCGACGACGCCGCGTGCGCGAGCTGCCACGCCGACGTCGCGAAGACGTATCAGCACGTCGGCATGGCGCGCTCGTTCTACCGTCCGCGCGCGGATGTGCAGATCGAGAACTTCGATGCGCCGCCGTTCTTTCACGCGCGCTCGCGGCAGTACTTCGAGATGCGGCGTCGCGGCGATGCGATCGTTTTTCGGCGCTACCAACTCGCCGCCGACGGCGCGCCGATTCACGTCTTCGAACAGAAAGTCGATTGGATCCTCGGCTCCGGAAATCACGCGCGGACGTATCTGTACGCGACGCCGGGCGGCGAGCTGTATCAGTTGCCGATCGCCTGGTATTCGCAGACGCGCGAGTGGCGCATGGCGCCGGGCTACGATCGCGCGGATCACGAAGGCGTGCTGCGACGCGTCCGCTACGAATGCATGTTCTGCCACAACGCGTACAGCGCGTCGCGCGAGGAACCGTTGTCGTACTGGCGATCGCAAACATTTCCCGCGCGATTGTCGGAAGGCATCGGCTGTCAGCGCTGCCATGGTCCGGGCGCGAAGCACGTCGAGCTCGCGAATGCGAATGGCGATCGCGGCGCGATTCGCAAGAGCATCGTCAATCCAGCGCGTATCGGCACGAAGCTGCGCAACGACATCTGCTACGAGTGCCACATGCAGCCGACGGTGATCATCTCCGGCATGCGCAAGTTCGGCCGCGACATTCAGTCGTTCCGGCCGGGACAGTCACTCGACGACTACGCGCATCGCATCGACATCGATGAAGACGCGATGCCGCGCGCGGATCGCTTCGAGATCAACCATCACCCGTATCGCCTCGAGCAGAGCAAGTGCTTCACAGAGAGCGCGGGCCAGCTCAGTTGCGTCACGTGTCACAACCCGCATCGCAAGGTCAGCGACGCGGCGCACTATCGCAAGGCGTGCATGTCGTGCCACGCGACGCCGCATCGCGTGAATGAAGACTGCACGGCGTGTCACATGCCGAAGCGAAGACCGCAGGACGTCGTGAATGTCGTGATGACAGATCACTTCATTCGTCGCGATGCCGCCGGTCCGGAGTTCCTCGCGCCGCGCGACGAGCGCGAGCCGGTCGTCACGAGCATCGACTCGAACGACGCGTTGTACGGCACCGTCGCGTTCGTGCGAGCGACGAGTGGTGCGAACGCCGCGTCGGTGCGCAAGCTCGAGCAACTCATCGCGTCGCGTAAACCCGAGGAGATCGAGCCGTACCTCGATCTCGCGTCGGGACAGTTGCGGCAGCGCCGGTGGAAGGAGCTCGAGGCGACGGCGAACGTGATTCTCGCGAAGGACGCGAAGCAGGAGCTCGCACTCGAGTGGCGCGCGATTGCTCGCGCTGCGATGTCGCGCGATACGAGTGAAGCTGTGCGTGTGTTGTCGGCGTTGTCGCGTCCGGAGGCGGCGTTCAACGCGGGTGTGTTCCTCGCGCAGAGTGGTCGCACGAAGGAAGCGATTCCGCTCTACGAACGCGCGCTTGCGCAGCGTCCGAACATGCCCGCGGCGTGGGCACGACTCGGCGAGGCGCGACGTGAATGCGGCGATGTGATCGGCGCGATCGATGCGTTTCGCAAAGCGCTCGACATCGAGCCGTCGAACGCGCGGGCGAGGGAAGGGATCGTGAGCGCGTTGCGCGCGACGGGGAACGACGCCGAAGCCGCGCGCTACGTCGTCACTTCACCGTAGCGACGGGGCTGAAGCCCGGCGGCGTCGGATACTCGCGACGATCCTGCAGTTCCTTGTACGGCACGTTCGCGATCGGCACCTTGATGCCGTTGATTGTCGCGAACTTGCCGGTGGGCGTGACCTTGTCGACGTCGCTCGATGCCATGCGCACGATGACCTTCGACGGATCGAGGAACTTCGCGCCGCCGTTCTCGAGGATCACGTCCGGCAGCCAAACCTCCGCGTTGCCGGGAACGTTCTGCATCCGGATTTGCGCGGTCTCGGCACCCGGCGCGTTGAAGCCGATCGTCGACGTCTGCGCGGGCACGTCGAGCACGACGAAGGCGCCGTTCTCGGCGATGCCGCCCGAGGCGTATTGGGATTTTTCGACCCAGACGGAGGAGGAGGCGAAGAGCTGAGCGCGCCGCGCGACTTCCATCTCCATCGTCTCGCCGCGTTTCGCGCCGCGAACGTCGAGGATCCAGCCGCGCACGCTGACCGGATCGTTCGTGAGCTCGAACACCGACTTCTCTTTGGAGTCAGAACCTCCGCATGCGGCGAGCAGCAGAAGCGTGATGGCGAGCGTTCGTTTCATGAGTGACCTCGTGCGCGTGGTGTGCGAAGGGGCCGAAGCGTACCACGTGCGATAATCGCGGCGCCGTCACCATGAAACGTCTCCTCTCTCTCGGTGTTCTCGTTCTCCTCACCGCCGCATCGATCGTCGTCGCGCAGACCGCCGGAACGCCATCGTCCGGCCAGGGAACGCTTCGCACGCCGGGCGGCGATCGCCCGTTCACGTACGTCGTTCAAGGCGGCCAGACCTACGTCTCCGCCGCGGAAGTGACGCAGGGTCTCGGCGGCACGCTCGAGTCGGACAGCAACGGATTCAAGGTCTCGATCGGCGGCTCGGTCGCGGCGTTCGGCCCCGACTCGCGCTACGGCGTCATCCGCGACGATCTGATCGAGATGCCGGTCCCGCCGATCGCCATCGAAGGCCGCCCCTACGTTCCCTGGCAGTTCTTCCAGGGTTTCCTCGGCAAGGCCTCACAGGACGTCTCGTGGGACGCGAACACGAAAACGCTCTCCGTGCGCATGCAGCAGCGCGAAGCGGTCGGCGTGCAGGTTTCGATCGCGAACGTGCAGGGCATCTCGAAGATCGTGCTCACGCTCAGCGCGAGCGCCGAGTACGGCGTCGTCAAAGAGCCGGGCGCGTACGTCGTGAAGTTCCGCGCGCCGGTGCGTGCACCGTTTGCGGAGCAGGCGTACGAGGATCCTTCGATCGCGAAGCTGACGTTCGTGGGCAACGACCTGCGCATTCAACTCACGTCGCCCGACGTCGTCGGCGACGCGTATCAACTCGAGAACCCGCCGCGCATCGTGCTCGATTTGCGCAAAGGCTCGGGTCCGGCCGCCGGCACCGCGCCGGTGCAGACGTCGCCGTCGCGTCCGATGGACGTGCCGGGCATCCACACGATCGTGATCGATCCGGGTCATGGCGGCAAAGAAGTCGGCGCCGTCGGACCGGGTGGTCTGTACGAGAAAGACATCACGCTCGCGGTCAGTCAGAAGCTCGCCGCGTCGCTGGCCGCGAAGACCGGCGCGCGCGTCGTACTGACGCGCGAAGACGACAGCATCGTCTCGCTCGATCAACGCACCGCGATCGCGAATCAGTACAAGGCCGATCTGTTCCTCTCCGTGCACATGAACGCGGCCGTCGTGCCGAATGCGAAGGGGTCGGAGACGTACTACCTCTCGCTCGAAGCGAGCGACGAGCTCGCGAAGAAGGCGGCAGAGACGGAGAACGCGGCCGCGGGTGCGGATCCGGCGAGCGATCTCAAACTGATCCTGTGGGATCTCGCGCAGCAGGCGTACATCGGCGAGTCGAGCCGCTTCGCGCAGGCGATTCAGGAAGAGATGAGCTCCGCGACGGGCGTCGCGAATCGCGGCGTGAAGCAGGCTCCGTTCAAAGTCCTCGTCGGCGCGACGATGCCGGCCGCGCTGGTCGAAGTCGGATTCATTTCGAACCCCGAGGAAGAAGAGAAGTTGCAGAGCGCCGCGTTTCAGGCGTCGATCGTCGAGGCGATCACGAAGGCGGTGACGCGCTACAAGAACGACTACGAAGCGCGCATCGGCGTCACGCCGCCGCCCGCTCCCGCTGCCGCCGCTCCCGCGACGACGACCGCACCACCGGCACCCGCGACCGCGACATCGCAGACAGGGACGGAACGCTAGCGTGAGACGGTTCGCAGTCCTCGCGCTGGCCCTCGTGTTGCTCGCCGGTGCGTGCAAGAAAAAGAACGAGCTCGCGGCGAACATCAACGCCGCGAACAAGGTGAGTAATCGCGTCGCGCGGCTGTACTACGAGTCGGGCGAGATGCTGCTCACCGCGGAGTCGCGCAACATCGCGCTGCCGGAGAGTCCGGCTGCGGCGATTCCGGTGGTCGCGCGCGAGTTGATGAAAGGTCCGGCGGCGAAGACGTCGCTGCGCCTGTTTCCGGCCGACACGATCGTCCGCGGCGCCTACCTCCTTCCGGGCGGCAACGTGATCGTCGACCTCGGCGGGCCGACGCTGCAAAAGGGCTGGGAAACGGGCAGCCATACCGAGCTGATGGCGATCCACTCGCTCGTTCAGACCGTCACCGCGAACTTCGCGGAGGCGCGGCGCGTCCGTGTGCTGGTCAACGGGAGTCCGGCGGAGACGCTGGCGGGCCACATCTCGCTGTCGCGTCCGTTCGCGCCCGACACGAACTACGTCGAGCAACGGTCGCGGTAGTGAGCCGCTCGTAGCGCCGCCTTCCAGGCGGCCGTACCGCCGACATCCTGTCGGCGTGATGGGCAGGCTGGAAGCCTGCGACCCGGCCGGCTGGAAGCCGGCGCGCTACGGATCCGCGGATCGGTGAATGATTATTCATTTTGGCGTGTTGTGGAGAGCAAGTGGACCGAACAATCGTTTTGCTTTACACTTTTCGCCGTTCCCAAAGTGCTCGTATCTCTCTGCTGAATCGCAGCTTGTCACATTGCAGTTACATTGAGAAAAGTTTCACAAAGTCTGCGTTAGAATGCGCGCAACGATGAACAACGGATTTACTGGATGGGCAGGCGAGTCCCGCTTCCTGTTTCACAAGCCTGCCTCTGTTGTAGCCGCCTCTTGTACTCTTCCTTGAATCTTACCGACCCAACCCTCACCCCGAGCGTTCGCGCCACCCCCATCCAGTAAGGTTCACCCAGACCCCGTCGGAAACGACGGGGTCGAATTTTTTGTAACCGGTTACGGCCGGCCGGCCGGCACGGCCGGCTGCGCTGGTTGCTTCGCTGGGGCACGTACCTGTGGCCTGTGGGAGTGGTCGTCGCGGTTGGACGAGAGACGGATTAGACCAGTTCCGCGACGATTCCCTCGGCCAGGAGGCGCACGTCCGCGTTGACCGTCAGCCAGCGGATCGCGGCCATCGACGTGTCCGCGGCGGCGAGCAGCTTCTCCTGCGGGATGCGTTCGCGGATCTCGGCGAGCTTTTTCGGATCGAGCGATTCCTTCGGATCGAGCGCGATGATGTCGCAGAACATCGAGCCAAGGAGCGCGATCGCGTCCTTCGCGTCATCGTGATTCGCGACCAGCGACGCGAGCGCGAGCAGCGCCGCACTCTCGCCACGCGCCGCGTAGCGATGCAGCAAGTCGAGGATGTCGCCGGCGAGATCTTCGCCGTTCTCCAGCAGCGCGACCTGCCGAATGCGCTGAACTTCGCGCGGGCCGGTGAGGACGCGTGACGTGTCGCCGAGGTAGATGTGTTGCGCGCGCGATTTGATCGTCGGGAGGAGCAGGTCGACGGAGCGCGTCAGCAGGAGGAACGTCGTGTCGCGCGATGGCTCTTCGAGCGTTTTGAGGAGCGAGTTCGAGCCGGAGATGCTGAGGCCATCCGCCGGATCGATGATGAACACCTTGTTCCGCCCCTCATATGGCCGCAGCGTCGCCTCGGAGACGATCTCGCGAATCTGTTCGATCGAGATCATTTTCTTGTCGCCGCCGACTTCGATGAAGTGTACGTCGGGATGCGTGCGGCGATCGATGCGCTGACATGAGAGACAGTCGTCGCCGGTCGATCCTTCGAGGCAGTTCAGCGTTTTCGCGATGCGCACGGAGAGCGCGCGCAGCGGATCGGGGACAGGTCCGTGCAGGATCAGCGCGTGATGCAATTCGTTGCGCCTCGCGGTTTCGAGGACGCGTGAGGATGTGGTCGGGGCGGTCATGCGAGTCGTTCTTTCAACACTGCGACGGTGCGCGCGAAGACCTCATCGATCGTCCCGTGCGCGTCGATCTTCACGAAGCGTTTCGGCTCCGCGCCGGCCATCGTGAGATAGCCCTCGCGGACGCGGCGATGAAACGCGAGGTCTTCCGCTTCGAAGCGACCCTCGTCGACGGTCATCTCCGCGTTGCGCGCATGCGCGCGATCGAGGCCCGTCTGCTCGTCGATGTCGTACAGCAGCGTGAGGTCCGGCGTGATGTTCTCCGTCGCCCACGCGTTGAGGGTCTGCAGTCGCCCGAGGTCGATCACGCGGCCGTAGCCCTGATACGCGATCGTCGCGTCGATGTAGCGATCGCAGAGAACGAGCTCCCCGCGTTGCAGCGCGGGCTTGATCACCTCGACGACATGCTGGCGGCGCGACGCCGAATACAGCAGCACCTCGGCGTACGCATCGAGTCCGATGGTCGCGCTGTCGAGCACGATCGCGCGGATGCGATCGGCGATCGGCGTGCCGCCCGGTTCCTTCGTGACGACGCACGTGCGTCCCTGCGCGCGCACCCACTCCGCAACGCGCTGGATCTGTGTCGACTTGCCCGATCCCTCGGGGCCTTCGAATGTGATGAACATCGGCGGCGCGGATTCTATCCGGCCAGGCCGTCCTTCAGCCCGCGCAGATAGTGCTCGCGCATCAGCGTCTCGAAGACCGCCGGCCGCGCGAGGAAACGGAAGCGTTCGCCGAGGCGCGCTTTGCGGCGCAGCTTCGCGAGTTGTGTTTCATTCGCGAGGGCCCGCGTTTCGAGCTCGTGGATGCCGAGGAAATGCCCGAGCTCGGGATGTTTCTGGTAGAAGATCGCGCCCGACTTGCCGACCGTGTACTGCCGTCGCGCGAACGAGTCGATGTTCATCGGGTGGTAGTGCCGCGTGACTGCGCGCGCGTTGTAGTGAATCTTCAGCCCCTTGTGATCGAGGCGGTACGCGAGCTCGATGTCTTCCCACGCGGCCGAGGGGAAGGTCGTGTCGAATGGATACGCGACGAGTACTTCGCGCGCGATGGAGATGTTGGACGTATAGAAAAAGTTGAACGGGACGACCGTGCCGTCTTTGATCAGCTTGTAGCCGAACTGCAGGCCGTAGTCGTTGATGTAGTCCATGAACGCGGTGACGCGTTCGCCGTGCGGCCAGCCGGTGTAGCCGAGGCCCGCGACCATCGGATCGTCGTTCGTTTCGCGATGCACGCGGGCGTGCTCCGCGAGGAATCGCGGCTCCGGCACCGTGTCGTCGCCGATGAAGATCACGAACTTGCCCGTCGCGAGCGACACGCCGTGATTGCGCGCGCGTCCGGGACCGCCGTTCGGCTGCGTGCGAAATGTGATCCCTTCGCGCTGCGACATCACACGTTCCGTGTCGTCCTTCGAGCCGTCGTTGATGACGATCGTTTCGAACGGCGGAGCGTCCACCTGTGCGTCGAGTGCGTCGAGAACGCGCACGAGCATATCGAGGCGGTTGTAGGTGGGGATGACGATGGAGAAGTACGGGGTCATAGAAAAAATCCTGAGCAAAGCGAAGGATCTTCGGCGCCCTCGCGAAGAGTGGCATGTCGACCGCGGGGGCGCCCGAGATGCTTCGCTTTGCTCAGCATGCGGTCGACTGTCATATCGAGGCGGTTGTAGGTGGGGATGACGATGGAGAAGTAGGGCGCGGTCATGCCGAGGCGCCACCATCAATCGCGAGCACCTGCCCGGTAATTCCGCTGGCGTCGTCGGAAAGGAGGAAGGCGATTGCCGCCGCGACTTCGTCGGCTTTCACTGCGCGGCGCATCGGGATCTGCTTGATCATTTCGCGTTTCACGTCGGGATCGAGCCCCGCGATCATGTCCGTGTCGACGAGCCCCGGCGCGACACAGTTCACGCGGATGCCGCTGCGTGCGACTTCGCGCGACAGCGAGCGTGTCATCGCGATGAGCGCGCCCTTCGCGGCGGAGTAGTTCGTTTGTCCGACGACGCCGTGCAGTCCGGAGAGCGAGGCGACGTTGACGATCGCGCCGCGGCGCTGCTGCATCATCTGCGGCAGCACGGACTTCGTCATCGACCATGCGCCGCTGACGTTCGTGTCGAGCACTTCATCCCACTGCTCGCCGGTCATGTTGTAGAGCAGCGCGTCGCGACGCACGCCCGCGTTGTTCACGAGCGCGTCGATCGCACCGAACTGCTTGATCACTTCGTCGGCGACGTGGCGATTCGCGTCTTCGTCGCGGACGTCGGCTTCGAACGCGATCGCGTTCCCTTTCGACTCCGCTGCGAACGCGAGTGCGGCGTCGCGCGACTGGCTGTACGTGAATGCGACCTTCCAGCCGTTGAGGAGCAGACGCATGGCGGTGACGCGGCCGATGCCGCGGCTTCCGCCCGTGATGATGGCGACTCGAGCGCTCAGCTTTCTTCCTCGTATTTCGTTTTGAGATTCGCGACGACGCCAGGATCGGCGAGCGTCGTGACGTCGCCGAGCGCGCGGCCTTCGGCGATGTCGCGCAGCAGGCGGCGCATGATCTTGCCCGAGCGCGTTTTCGGCAGATCGACGGTGACGATGATCTTTTCCGGACGCGCGATCGCGCCGATTTTCTCCGCGACGTGCGCTTTGAGCTCCTGTTCGAACTTCGCAGGATCTTCGAGCGCGTGGTCGCGCTGACTTTCCTTGACGATGACGAACGCCGCGATGCCGGTGCCTTTGATGTCGTGAGCGATGCCGACCACCGCGGCTTCGGCGATGGAGTGATGATCGACGAGCGCGGACTCGACTTCCATCGTACCGATGCGATGTCCGGCGACGTTCATCACGTCGTCGACGCGGCCGAGCAGCCAGAAGTAGCCGGCTTCGTCGCGCTTGGCGCCGTCGCCGGTGAAGTAGACGCCAGGCCACTTCGACCAGTACTGCTTCTCGAAGCGTTCCGGATCGCCCCAGATACCGCGCAGCATCGCCGGCCAGGGACTCGTCACGGCGAGATAGCCGCCGCCGACTTCGACCGGATTGCCGGCTTCGTTGAGGATCTGCGCGTCGATGCCGGGGAACGGCTTCGTCGCGGAGCCGGGCTTCGTCGGAACGAGGCCGGGCAGCGGCGTGATCATGATCGCGCCGGTTTCGGTCTGCCACCACGTGTCGACGATCGGGCAGCGCGCGCCGCCGATGTTCTCGTGATACCAGATCCACGCTTCAGGATTGATCGGCTCGCCGACGGAGCCGAGGAGTCGCAGCGACGACATATCGTGCGCTTTCGGCAGTTGCTCGCCCCATTTCATGAACGCGCGAATCGCCGTCGGCGCGGTGTAGAAGATCGTGACCTTGTGGCGTTCGATGATGTCCCAGAAGCGATCCTGCTTCGGGAAGTCGGGCGCGCCTTCGTACATCATCACCGTCGCGCCGGCGGCGAGCGGTCCGTACACGACGTACGAGTGTCCCGTGACCCAGCCGATGTCGGCTGTGCACCAGTAGATGTCGTCGTCTTTCAGATCGAAGACCCACTTGCACGTCGCGAGGCAGCCGGTGAGATAGCCGCCCGTCGTGTGGACGATTCCTTTCGGCTTACCGGTGCTGCCGGACGTGTAGAGGATGTAGAGCATGTGCTCCGCATCGACCCACTCGGGCTCGCACTCGGCGGCAGCGTTCGACATCAGCTCGTGGTACCAGACGTCGCGACCGTCCTGCATCGTGACGTCGTCTTCGTCGCGACGCCGCACGACCACGACGTTCGTGATGGTCGGGCATTCGGCGACGGCGGCGTCGGTGGTTTTCTTGAGCGGCACCACGGTGCCGCGGCGATAGCCGCTCGTCGCGGTGATGACGAGCTTCGCTTCCTGATCCTGAATGCGATCGCGCAACGCGTCGGCGGAGAAGCCGCCGAACACGACGGAGTGCACGGCGCCGATGCGCGCGCAGGCGAGCATCGCGACTGCGGCTTCGACGATCATCGGAAGGTAGATCGCGACGCGATCCCCTTTCGCGATGCCGAGCGACTTCAGCACATTCGCGAATTTCGAAACCTCGGCGTGCAGCTCGCGATACGTCACGCGTCGCACTTCGCCCGGCTCGCCTTCCCAGATCAGCGCGACTTTGTCGCCGCGTGATTCGAGATGACGATCGAGGCAATTGTGCGAGGCGTTGAGCGTCCCGCCGACGAACCACTTCGCGTTCGGCGGATTCCACTCCAGGACGCGATTCCACTTCGTCTTCCAGTCGAGCTGTTCGGCCCAGCCGGCCCAGAAGCCTTCGCGATTCTGCGCGGCTTTCGTCCAGATGTCGGGATCGTTGATGTTCGCGTTTTTCGCGAACGTCTCAGACGGCGGAAACTCGCGGTTTTCCTGAAGGAGTGCGTCGATCTCTTGCGCCATGGCGCGGAACTCTAAGCGTTCGCAAACGCTTCGGCAATCGACTTGAACACCAGCAGGCCGTCGGCGTTGCCGAGGATCGACTCCGCGCAGCGTTCCGGGTGCGGCATCATGCCGAGGACGTTGCGCGTGTGATTGCAGATTCCGGCGATGTGGCGCGCGGAGCCGTTGGGATTCGCTTCGGTCGTCAGGCGGCCTTCGTCATCCGAGTAGCGGAAGATCACCTGGCCGTTGCGCTCGAGCTCATCGAGCGTCGTGTCGTCCGCGTAGTAGTTCCCTTCGCCGTGCGCGATCGGGACGCGGAACACCTGGCCGGGCGTGAAGAGATTCGTGAATGGTGTGTTGGTTTCTTCGACGCGGATGTGGACGTCGCGGCCGAGGAAGCGGAGGTGCTGATTGCGCATCAGCGCGCCGGGCAGCAGGCCGACTTCGGTCAGCACCTGGAAGCCGTTGCAGATCCCGAGGACGAGACCGCCGGCTTCGGCGTGCTTGCGGATCGAGTCCATCACCGGAGCGAACTTCGCGAGTGCGCCGGCGCGGAGATAGTCGCCGTACGCGAACCCGCCCGGGACGATCACGCAGTCCGCGCCGCGGAGATCGGTCTCTTTGTGCCAGATCATTTCCGCGTCCGCGCCGAGCACGTCCTTTGCGACGTGCAGCGCGTCGTGATCGCAATTCGAACCGGGAAGAACGACGACGGCAAATTTCATGGCGCGAAGTTTACTCGGCGACAACCGCGCGCGGCACGTTGTAAATCGTGAGGAAGCCATCGCGATCCGTGGCGATGATCGTGTTCGACTTTGCGTCGTACGCGATCGCGTACGCGTTGACGCCGTACAGCGACGCGGGCTTGATGCCGCTCGTCGCGCTGGTGAAGGCGCCGCTCGCGCTGCAGCGGCGCTCGGCGTAGACGAGCGTGTCGTCGGTGGTCAGCGTCGCGATTTGTGGGCCGCTCTTTTCGGGGAAGCAGGCCGTGCGGCCGTTGATGCGCGCGTTGCGCGTGACGGCGCGATCGAAGATCGAGTCGCGGCCGAAGGCGACGAGCGTGCGGTCCTTCGCGGCGAACATCGCGCCGTCCACCGGCTTCGCCGTTTGGAGCGGTTCGCGCGACGTCTGCGTGAAGGTCTTCGTGTCGAACATTGCCACGGTCGTGGCCTTCGTGTTGCCGAAGTCCTGCGTCGCGAAGACGGCCAGCGTCGTCCCGCTCGCACTCGCTGCGATTGCCAGCGGCTCCGCGACGTCGAGCGTGCGCAGCTTCGTGCGGCCGTCGGCGTCGTAGATGTGCACCCGGCGGCCGAGGATGTAGACGTAGCGGCCTTTCGGATCGGGGACGACGTCTCGAATGGTTTCGCCTTCCATGGTGATCTCGCGGAGCACGGCCAGATCGGGAAGCGAGAGAATCATCGCGCTCTCGTCACTGCCGTTGGCGATGAAGAGGCGCGTGCGCTGGGGATTCGTGCGAAGAGTGACGAGCTCTTTGGTGGAGGCGATTTCGGCGGAGTCGAGGACGACCTGCTTCGCGATCGCGCCGGTCTCGGGATTCACGGCGACGATGGCCTGCGTCTCCGCCAGGCCGACATAAATCGTCCCGTCGGCGCCGATCGCGAGTCCGCGCGGGTCACCGGGCAGTTCCCAGCGGCGGACAACCTTGCGATCGCGCGACGGGACGGGATTCAAAGTGCCCCCTGGTGTCTCGGCCAGGATGGTCACCGCTACGGTGGTGAGCAGAACGAGAGCTGCGAACTTACTCCTCGAGAGTGTAGGAGAATTTTTCGATAACCGTGTTAGCGAGAAGCCGCTCGCACATTTGTCGAAGTTGCGTCTCGACGTCCTCCCGTGTCTGCCCACTGTCCGCAAGCACTATCCGAAACAGCTTGCCGACGCGCACATCTTCCACCCCGGCGAAGCCGAGCGAGCTGAGCGAGTGTTCGATGGCCTTGCCTTGTGGGTCGAGAACGGACGGTTTGAGTTCAACGGTGACGGTCGCTTTCATTGCGTAGCGGATTCTAAAACAAGGACATCTGCCCTTTCGGACTGATCCGCTCCCGGCGGCGCGCGATGTCGAAAAGTCCGGTCGGCTCGAATTGTTTCGCAATGGCAAACTCGAGACTCGCACCAGTCCGGTTCAGCAATCGCGTGCACATGTCGCGGACGATCGACTCGTGGTTGTTCTTCTGCGAGAGGTGAATCATGCACAGCGTCTTGAGGTCCGCGCCGAGGAGACGCTGCACGGCGTTCATCGAGTCATCGTTCGAGAGATGGCCGAAGCGCGACATGATCCGGCGCTTCAGCGACCACGGATAGCTGCCCATGCGCAGCATGTCGAGGTCGTGGTTCGATTCGAAGAAGAGTCCATCGCAGCCGCTGAGGTGTCGCATCACTTCGCGATTCACGTAGCCGAGGTCGCTGGCGATGCCGACGCGCGTGCCGTCGCGCGCTTCGACGACGAAGCAGGACGGATCCATCGCATCGTGAATCGTGCGGCACGCGTGAACCTGCAACTCGCCGATCGTGAACGTCGAGTCGTTCGGGAAGATCACGAACGGCGTTTCGTCGACGTCGATGTTCGACGCGTTCAGCGTTCCCTTCGAGAGATAGATCGGGACGCCGTACTTGCGCGCGATCTTCTCGGCGCCGCGAATGTGATCGTAGTGTTCGTGCGTGATGACGATCGCGCGGAGCGTGGTGATGTCGCGGCCGACTTCTTCGAGTCGCTTCTTCGTCTCACGCGGGCCGATCCCGGCATCGACGAGGATGGCCGTCCCATCGCTCTCGAACCAGTAGGCGTTGCCCGCTGAACCGGAGGAGAGGGGGGCCACGAACATCCGTTCACGATACGGAACCGTGCGCGATCGCGCAACG
>DASVNL010000342.1:0-13430 GCA_036383875.1 Thermoanaerobaculia bacterium | reverse complement strand
ATGCAGAACTCCATCGAGCGCAACTACTCGCTCATGCGCAACAACACCGTCGCGCAGGCCCTCGACGCGCTCGTCACGAACATCAACCTCAAGAACACCAACATCAAGATCTTCGAGTGGGCGCGCATCTACTTCCCCGATCTCAGTGAGCGCGCGCTGCTGTGGATGCTTGCGAACGGCCGCGATCGCGGTCCGTTCTGGGGCGACAAGGGACGCGCCGCGGATTCGATTTATCTGAAAGGCATCCTCGAGCAGTTGCGATACACGCTGCGCGTCGACCTGCAGATGGGATCGAGCGACGGGCATCGCCTCGAGCGCTTCTTCCATCCGGGACGCCGTGCCGGCATCCACGCGGACGGCAAACTCGTCGGCATCTTCGGCGAGTTGCATCCCCTGCTCCTGCAGCGCTTCGATGTGAAGCGTCATCGCCCCGTGTATCTCGAGATCGACGCCGACGCATTGCAGATCGCGCCGCGCAAGCGGACGTATGCCGATCCGTCGAATCGTCAGCCAATCGTGCGCAGCGTTGCGTACGCGATTCCGCGCGGCATCACGGCGGCCGATGTTCGCGACGCGCTCGCGTCGGCAGCGCCCGCGTTCCTGCGCGAGATCCGCATCACCGATCTCTTCGAGCTGCCGGATGCACGAGCGGTGACGTTCGAGATCGAGTATCTCTCCGACGAGGCACTCACGGGCGAGACGATCAACGCGGCGACGGAGGCGATGATCGCCGCGGTGAACGCGAAGTTCGGCGACTCCGTCACGCAACGCACGTGATTCTCGATCGCAACAGTCACGAGCGCGCGGAGGCCGCGAAACTTCTCCGGCATCCGCGCGCCCGACTGCTGATCGGCGTGCATGCCGGCCAGCTCGATCTCATCTCCATCCCTGAAGACATGGACGACGCGATCTTCCTCGGCCGCGTCGACGCCGCACCGCTTTTCGTCGCACCGCAAGCCTCGTTCGACTTTCGCGCGGCGCTGCATGCCTTGTCCGCGGACGATCTGACCGTGCTCGCGACTGCGCATCACATGCTGCAGTGGTCCGCGCGCACGCGCTTCTGCTCCGCGTGCGGCAGCGAAGTCACGACGAAGAACGGCGGCTGGGTGCGCGTCTGCGCGGGCTGCAACAGCGAGCACTTCCCGCGCATCGATCCTGTGGTCATGATCCGCGCGACGCATCGCGGCCGCATCCTCCTCGCGCGACATCACGCGTACAAGCAGGCGTGGTCGACGCTGGCGGGATTCGTCGAGCCGGGCGAGACGATCGAAGAAGCGGCCGCGCGCGAGTTGTACGAAGAGACCGGCGTCGTCGCGCGCGTGCAGGACTTGCGTTATTTCGGCTCGCAGGCGTGGCCGCTGCCGTCGTCGCTGTTGATGGCGTTCACGGTCGAAGTGGAGAGCGACGCGATCACGATCGACGAGACGGAGATCATGGACGCGCGATTCTTCAACGCCGAAGAGCTGGCGGAGATCACAGTGTCCTCGACCGTGTCGCTGTCCGGACGGATGATCGCGGACTGGCGAGTGTCATCCCTTTCGTAAGAACGGGATGACACCTTATTTCGCGCGAATCATGTCGATGAACTTCGCGGTCAGCTTCATGTCGAACTGACTGCCGGCGCCGCGCGTGATGGTCGCGAGCGCGGCTTCCTGCGACTCCGCGGGCTGATAACTTTCTGGATCGGTGATCGCGATCCACGCGTCGCACAACTGCACGATGCGCGAGATGAGCGGGATCTCGTCGCCGGCGAGATTGTTCGGATAGCCGTTGCCGTCGACGCGCTCGTGATGACAGAGCACGGCGCGGGCGATTTCGTCGCCGAGGAGCGGCTCGACGAGCGCGGCGCCGACGGATGGGTGTTCGCGGAGAAATGCGACTTCCTCCTGCGACAGATCGCTCTTGCGATAGAGGCGGTCGTAATCGAGCAGACGCATGCCGCAGTCGTGAATCAGCGCGACGAGGCGCGCCTGCGCGATCTCCGCGGGCGTGAGTCCGAGCGTGCGTGCGAATGACTCCGCCAGCTTCGCGACGAGCTCCGAGTGACGGCGCAATTCGGGGAACTTCGCGAAGTCGGGCTCGAGCAACTTCTCCGCGATGCGCGCCTGCATCGACTCGATCGCGCCGCGTTGCAGCGACTGTTCGATCACGAGTTGCAGATGCGCGTGCAGCACGGCGAGCAGGTCGTGCGCCGAACGCTCGGGGTTCGTGCCGAAGATCGCGGTGAGATACAGACCGCGCAGCGAGCCGACGTGCAGCGGCGCGGTGAAGACTTTCTGCACGTCGTTCGCGGTCACCGCGGGACCGCTCGTGCCCATCGGCGTCGACACGGTCGTGCGCAGGAATCCGCTGTTCTCACCGCGTTTGGTCAGCCAGACATTCAGCTTCGACTGGATGAGATTCTTCGCGTCGTCCGCGAGCGTCGAACGTGCCGCGATTTCCTGAACGCCGCCCATGTGGCCGAACGCGGAGAACGTCGCCGCGACGGAGCCGGGGATCAGCAGAATCGAGCGCAACACGTCGCGCGCTGCTGCGAGTTCCGTCTCGGTGATCGTCGGCGCGGCCGACGACACGACGATGCGACTCGCGAGTGCACGCGCCTCGATCACGAGCGACGCCATGCCCGGCATCCGCGCGCGCGGCGCTTCGACCTTCTGCGGTTTCGGCTGCGGCGCAGGCGTTGCCGCCGGTTGCGGAGTGGCGGCAGGCGGGGCTTCCGGACGTGCGGACGGCGGTGGAGCCGGAGGGGCGTTGATCGGGTAATCCCGAACCGGCGCGTACGCGCTGACTTTCGGCGGCGCCTCGCCCGCGGCCGGCGCTTCCGCGGCCGTGTGGACGCCGCTCGCCTTCGACAGCGTGATGTAGCGATGTCCGAAGACGTTCACGTTCGCGAAGAGATCGACGATGCGATCGGCGATGCCCTGCGCCTTCGGGACGTCGGTCTGATCGAACGGCGCCTTCGCGGCTTTGTCGCGCATGTCGACGAAGCCGACCAGTTTGCCGCGTTGATACAGCGGCGCGACGAGCAGACGGTCCGTCGATGCGTCGAACAGCAGTTGCGAGAAGCGCGGATCGGCGCCGACGCCGTTGATCGCGAAGACGGAGCGCCCGCGTCCGCAGCGGTCGACGATCGGATCGTTCTGATCGGCGACGGGACGCACGCCGACGCCGCGGAATCCGTACTCGGTCACGAGCTCGAAATGTTCGCCGTTGAGGAGATACAGCGCCGCCTTCGTCGCGCGGATTTCCACGGCGCAGTCGTACAGAATCTCCTTGAGCTTCGGCCGAAGCTCCTCGATCTCCTGCTGCACGCGGCGCATTGTAAGCGCTTATCGTTGCAAGCGCTTATCGGCGGAGGAGTTTGGCGAGGACGAGACCAGCAACGAGTCCGAGACCGGCGGCAGCGGCGAGTGCGGCGACGCTGGTCGGATCGGAAATCGGGTGAAAGTCCGCGCGGCCATCACGCAGTGCGATGTAGCCGACCGGATACGCACGCGCGCCACCGCCGCCTCCGCCCTGCGCGAGTGGCGTGCGGCCCAGACCACCGCCGCCGAAGCCCCACTGCACGCGCGCGACCGGGATGATGGTCGTGCCGTCGCGCTCGACGGGCTCGCCGTACACCTGTTTGGCGTTGGCGTGGAGCGGGATCTGTTGAACGAGAGAGGCGAAGAAGGAGGCCTGTGACTGCTGCTCGGTCATGCGAGCGTTATAGACCCAACGACCTCAACTTCTCAATGACCTCGCTTTCGGTCGGAAAGCGGTCCATCTCTTTTTTCGAAAAGAGCTTCGTGTTGTTCGCGCTGACGACGAAGATGCCGCCGCTGCCGCGCACGAGCTCGGAGTCCACACCGAAGGTCTTTTTGATCTCAGCCGCCAGACTGGAGGCTCGGGGAAGGTAGTTTCAAACGCCGCAGTAGTCGATTCGGATATGCACCGGGGTTCCTTTTAAGTCGTTCTGACGAGCACCGCGGTGACGTTGTCGAGTCCGCCGCGCTCGTTCGCCGCGTCGATCAGCTCCTGACAGGCCTTTTCGAGGTCGCCATTCGTCGCCGTGACGATGCGTGCAATTTCATTTTCAGGGACCATGCCCGTCAGGCCGTCGCTGCAGAGCAGGAAGACGTCGCCGGACCGCGCTTCGATCTCGGACGCGTCGGGCGTGACCTGCAACGCGCCGCCGAGGGCGCGGGTGATGACGTTGCGCAGCGGATGCTTCTCCGCTTCCGCCTCGGTGAGCATGCCGGCCTGAACCTGCTCGAACACCCACGAGTGATCGTTCGTGATGCGCGAGAGCTGGCCCTCGCGAATCAGGTACGCGCGCGAGTCGCCGACGTGCGCGACCGACATCGTGTCGTTCTCGGCCATGCACGCGACGACCGTCGTGCCCATCCCGCGCAGACGCGCGTCTTTGCGCATCGCTTCGAGCACGCGCGTGTTCGCGGTGCGCAGCGCGGCGACGAGACGGTTCGTCGAGCGGCGGAAGTGCTCGTCGTAGGCGTGCGGCCAGGTGCCGTCGTCTTCTTTGGTGTGGAGGATGAACTCGGAGATCGAGTCGACCGCGATGCGCGACGCGATTTCGCCGGCGGCGTGTCCGCCCATGCCGTCCGCCACGAGAAAGAGCTTGGCTTCGTCTTCAACGAGGAACGCGTCCTCGTTGTGCTGGCGCTGACGGCCGACGTGCGTGAGACCGAATGCCTTCACTTGCATCTCCATTCAGCGCTTCCCGAAAATCGAGAAGCCACCCTTCCCGGTCTCTTTCGTCTCACGCAGCTCTGCGAGTGCGTTCTGCACGTCAACATTCATTGAATCCCATTTCAGCGCTTCTTCGAGATAGCGCTCGGCTTTCGCCGTGAGGCCCGCGCGCTTGCACATCAGGCCTGCATCCTTGAGGTAGAGGGCGTTCATCGGCTCGCGTTGAATCGCGCTTTCGATGGCCTGCACGGCCTGGCGCGTGTAACCGGGGATGCGTGTCGCCGCGAGCGCGAGATAGTGAAACGCCTTGGCGTCGTTCTGATTGTGTTTGGCCGCCAGATCGAAATTCTCGTAAGCCGCGCGCCAGTCGTTTTCCTTGTACGCCTTGACGCCCTTCTGCAGGTAGGCCTTCGCGATCTGCGCGTAGTCGATGGTCTTGTCGAGACCGGTCGAGAGCTCGGAGTCATGCTGCTTCCGCTTTCCGGGATTGGTCAGCACGTTCACCGCCTCGGTGAGGTTCTGGAATCGCCGCTCGGCGTCGGCCTTATCGGAACCGCGGTAGCGGTCCGGATGGTTTTCGCGCGCGAGCTTCCGGAAGCGGTCGCGGATCTCTGCCTCATTCGCGGACCGCTCGACACCCAGAATCTCGTAGTAATTGACCTTCATTCAGGATTTCTGGGCTTTCGCGAGATAGAACTTTTTCGCCATTTCGCGAACGACCGTCTGGACGCCCCTGTCGTCCTTCAACCCTTTCAAATCTCGTAAGGTTAATCGAGATAGGAACGGCAGAACAACCCCCACCGGCGCTTTCGGATTCCGGCAGAGAGCGATGAGCACGTTGTACTTGGCCATGAAGTCGCGTCGCATCGAGAGCAGGCGCAGCACCTCGTCCTCGACGTTGCGCATTCCGGCGATGGCTTCCGCCTCCTGCTCGCTCATGCGCGGATTGCGCATGACCGCGCTGCAGACGAGCTTGTTGCGCTCGCGCACGAGCAGCATGCGAACCATTCGATCGCCTTTGAACGCGAGCTGCACCTTCTCCGAAATCGTCATGAACTGCAGGCGGGTCCAGATTGCACCCTCCTTCTCGTTCTTCGGTTCCGGCGGTGGCAGCGTGTTGGTTTCGGCTTCGGGTCCAAGCTCCACTGCGCGCTGCAAAAGATCGGCGATCTCGTCGAGCGGCGCTTCGAGCAGATCCGGCTCGATGACGTCCGCCATCTCTTCCTGGATACGCGTCTTCTTGACGAAGAACTCCTCGCGCGTTTCGAGCGCGCGACGGCGGGCATCGGGAGTGAGGGTCGGGTTCTCGAGCAGTGCGTCGAGAATCGCGGGCGTGCGAAGAATGCGCGCCTGATTGATGACGATGACTTCCTGCACGCGCGCGTCCGCGCGGCGTGCAAGCTCGATGACGTCGGTGTCGCCGACGCTCGCATTGCGCACGAGCGACTCGAGCACGAGGTTGTCGGCGCTGACGCGCATCAGCCGCGCGAGATGCTGCGCCTCGACCGTCTCGCTCTGCGCGAAGTCGATCATCGCGCGCGTCGGCGTCTCGGCGAGCGACGTGCGCGCGAGCGTCGCGATCTCGTCGTCTTCGCTCTCGGAAAGAAACGCGAGCACGGCGATGAGGTCGTCCTGCTCGAGCGGCAGGAATCCGCGGGCGATGGTGGCGACGAGGTCGCGCGGATATCCGCCGCTCTCGATCAGTCCGATGACCGAGGATGCGCTCAACTCGCCGGATGCGGAGGTGTTCATGTGGTGGGTGCTGCAGTTCCGGCGGATGCCGGCTCATTGCGCAGTTCGCGCAGCGAGTCGCGGTTGAACGTACGGTTCTTGATCACGTCGCCGTCGCCGCCGAGCGTCGGAACGCGTGTGCCATTCAGGATGAGCGTGAGTCCGGCCGCGTTGCCGATCGTGCGGAATTTGAACTCGTCGTTCGCTTCGAACGTCCGCTTGTCGCCGATCTTCAACTCGTCGTTGAGCACCGACTTGCCGTCCGCTTCGAGCGAGACCCACGAGTCGCCGATCACTTCGACGCTGAGACGCAGCACCGAATCGTCGACGGCCGCGGGCGGTGGCGTGATCACGGGACGCGCGATCGCCTTCGTGGTCACGGGAACCACCGGCGGCGCCTCGGCGTCGAGGAAGTGACTCTTGCGCTGCACGGCCCACCACGCGACTCCCGCGAGCAGCGCGGCGAGCACGAACAGCGAGATCGCGTTGCGATTCACGCGTGCGTACGGCGCGGGGATTCCGCGCTTCGGCTTCGGTTTCGGCGTGATGTCCTTCGGCGGCACGGCCGCGTACTTCTCGACTTGCGGCGGCTTCTCGATGCGATCGTCGTTCGCCGCCGCGAAGTTGTAGCGGTTGACCATCTCCTCCGCGTTCAGGCCGACGTAGCGCGCGTATTCGCGCACGAAGCCGCGCGTGAAGACCGGCGCGGGAAGCGTGCGATGGTCGTTGCGCTCGATCGCCTCGAGGAAGCGCTTGCTGATCTTCGTGGCGTCGGAGATTTCCTTGAGCGAAATGCCGCGGATCTCACGCTCTCGCCGCAGCTCTTCCCCGAATGACGCGAGCTCGGACGACGCTGCCTGCGGCTGTGATTCCTGTTCCGGCATCGGGGGGCATTCTAGCCGTTACGAGGGGCCGCGCATATTGGCAACCCGAGTTTGCAATCGCTCGATGCACTTCTTCACGAAAACGGAGACGTCCGGATTGGCGTGCAGCTCACGCAAATCGCGGCGCGAGAGGTATTTGAGCTGCGACGCAGCCGCCGATCGCGGCGTGCGCTCGTTGAGCACCAAAGCCTTGCGGATCGCGTAGCGATACGACCAGCGCGGATCGTCCGCAATCATCTGCAACTGCTCTTTCGTCGCGCGATCGGAGCTCACGAGCAGGAGCAGATCGTCCTCGCGCAAGCGGGCATTGATGAGCAGCGACTCGAAGACGCGCGGGTGCGGATCGAAGAGAAACGCGCGGATGAGCGTCGTGCCGCAGCGTCGCGCGGACGAGACGCGTTCGCCGAGCGAGAGTTTCTCGACGCGGTTGAGCAGGACGGTGTCGATTGCGCGACGCACCGGTGCGGGCACGCGCACGTCGACGGAGAGTCGCAGCAAGTCGAAGAAGTAGAGGTAGTGAACGAACTTCACCGCGTGCGCCTGCGGCGTCTGCCGGTGTCCGACGAGGCGGAGTCGCACGTGGTAGTACGCGGCGAGGCGTTGCGACTGCGCGATCTGCGAGCAGATGCGCGGCGTGACGTACGGATTCTCGAGGATCGCCAGCGCCTCGTCCTCGAGCAGCAGGTTCACGTCTTCCATGACCTGCGCGAGCCGCTCCGGGCTCGCCTTTTTCAGTTCCTGTATACTCGCGCCGCTGTTCAGCATTCTTCGTTGCAGGAGTCGGTGGTCGCCGCAAAACGCGGCCGGTGTCCTCAACAGCATCGTACCGTGCCGGCATGCCCACCAGTCGTGAGCTAACCCCCGAATCGTTACCGCTGACGCGTGATCCTTCCGCGTGGGCGACTCTGGCCGCCGCGATCCTCGCGTCGCTCTCCCTGCTCATCGTTCCCCTCGCCTGCGCCCCCGACCTCATCGATCGTTTCCGGATCGTGAAGGAGTCGGTGATGCGCGCCGAGGCGATCATCGGATTGCTGTTCGTCGTCATCGCGATCGCGTTCGGTGCAATGCCGCGCGTGCGCGAGATGCTGCGCGAGCGCGCGCTCTTCGCGATCGCCGTCGCCGGCCTGCTCTGGGCCGCGCTCACCACGCTGACGTCCACACATCGCGCGATCAGCATCGAGAGTCTGATCAGCATCAGCGCCGCGATCGTGTTGTTCCTCGTCGTCTGGTTCGCGGCGCCGCGCATCCGGCTCATCGCGATCGATCTGCTCGTCCTCGCCGGCGCGATCAACGCGGTGTTGATCACGCTGCAGGAATACTCGATCTACAACCCGTTCAAGACGCACGAGAACCTGACCGCGCACCTCGGCGCGACGGCGTTCATCGGCAATCCGAACATCGTCGGCTCGTATCTCGCGCTGGTCGCGGTGATCCTCGTCTCCGCTGCGATCGCCATCCGCGGACTGCGCCGCGCCTGGTACATCCTCGGCGCGCTCCTCGCGATCGGCGGCGTCCTCGTCTCCGACACCGAGACTGCCGTCGTCGCACTCGCAGCGGGCCTCGTGCTCGTCGCGATCGGCAGCTCGTGGAAACGCGCAGTCGCGTTGGGCATCGTCATCGTCGCGATCGTCGCCGCGGGTCTCGCGCTGCGCATCCCCGTCATCAGCGATCTGCTCGCGCTGCCGCAACGCATCGCGAAGGACGGGCTCGAAGTCGCTGTGTCGGGCCGCGTCGCGCCCGCACTCGTCGCATTGCGAATGACGCGCGAACATCCAATCACCGGCACCGGCCCCGGCACGTACGGCTTTCACTTCATGCCCGAGCGCAGCCGCCTCGCCGCGGAGTCGAACGGACAAATCGGCCTCGGTCTCGGCGTCAATTTCGGCGAAGTTCACAACGACCACCTGCAACTTCTCGCCGAGGGCGGCATCCCCGCGTATCTCTTGTTCCTCGGCGCGATGGCGACGCTCATCGTGATCGCGCGACGTCCGCGCGACGACGGCGACACGCGCTGGCGATTCGTGCGCACGCTTGCGATTCCGTTGGCCGGCACGATCTTCGTGTTGTGCCTCGCGCAGTTCCCGCTGCAGGTCGCGGCGACGCGTCACCTCATCATCACGATGGCCGCGCTGATCGCGGGATGGAGTCGCGCATGAAGCTCGTCCTGCGGGTGATCATCATCGGCATCACCGCGTTTGCGTGCGCATGGGCGCTGCGCGAGTGGTGCTGGATTCCGTACACGTGCAACGTCGCGATCAGCGAGATCACGGCGAGCACCGCCGCGAGCGACAACCTGCGCGGCGAGTACGCGAAAGTCCAGCGCGCGGAGGCGAACCTCGCGCGGCTGCGGGAGCTCGAGCCGCACTGCCGCACGGACGTCCGGCTGTATATGCTTCTCGCCGGAAACGAGGCGCTCGCGGGACAGCCGCAGAACGCCGTGCACAACTACGAGCTCGCGCTGACCATCGACCGTCGTCCCGAGATTTACATCGCGCTCGCGGAGCAGCTCATCCTCCTCGGTCGCATCGACGAGGCCGTCGACAACTACGTGACTGCCGGACGCTTCAGTCCCGCGGTCGTCGAGATCATCCCATCGGAAGAGATCGCTCGGCGCGTGCGCGAACGGTTGCAGCGTCGCGGTTGACGGAAAGCGTTCCCGCTATAATGCGCGACCTCTCAGACCCGCCGGGATAACGACTGCAGTTCTGCTTCCGGCCATGACGACCAAGGAGTGAGCGTGCGAGTTCTCATCACGGGCGGTGCAGGGTTCATCGGTTCGCATCTGTCCGATGCGTATCTCAACCGGGGCGACGAAGTTTTCATCATCGACGACCTCTCGACCGGCAGCATCAACAACATCGAGCACATCAAGCGCAACCCGCGCTTCCACTACACGATCGATTCGGTGCAGAACTACCCGGTCGTTGCGGAGCTCGTCGACCAGTGCGACGTTGTGTTTCACCTCGCGGCCGCCGTCGGCGTAAAGCTCATCGTCGAGAGCCCGGTGCGCACGATCGAGACGAACATCCGCGGCACGGAAGTGCTGCTCAACGCCGCGAACAAGAAAAAGAAGAAAGTCCTCATCGCTTCGACGTCCGAGGTTTATGGACTGAGCGATCAAGTGCCGTTCCGCGAGGACGGCAACCTGGTGATGGGCGCGACGAACAAAGGCCGCTGGAGTTACGCCTGCTCGAAAGCGATCGACGAGTTCCTCGCTCTCGCCTACTGGCACGAGAAGAAGCTCCCCGCGATCGTCGTGCGACTCTTCAACACTGTCGGACCGCGCCAGACCGGCCAGTACGGCATGGTCATTCCGACGCTCGTCAAACAGGCGCTCTCCGGGCGGCCGCTCACCGTGTATGGCAGCGGCGAGCAGACGCGCTGCTTCGCGTACGTCGGCGACATCGTCGGCGCGCTCGTGAAGCTGATGGATCACGAAGACTCGGTCGGCGAAGTGTTCAACATCGGCTCGTCCGAGGAAGTGTCGATCACGCAGCTTGCGGAGCGGATTCGCACGATTACGAAGTCCGAGTCGGAGATCGTCTACATCCCGTACAACGAAGCGTACGAGGCCGGATTCGAAGACATGCCGCGACGCGTGCCCGACACCAGCAAGATCAACGCGCTGGTCGGCTTCAAAGCGGAGACGAACCTCGACACGATTATTCGCGAAGTCGTTGCGTATCACGCGGGACAGACGTTGGCCGCGGCACCAGCGCCGACTCCGTAGCGATCACGCGAGCAAGTCGCGGTAGATCGCCAGGGTGTCCTCGATCACGCCCTGCAACGAAAAGTGCGCGAGCACGCGAGCGCGTGCCGCGCGACTCATGCGCGCGCGCACCTCGTCATCGCGCAACAACGTGAGCACCGCGTCCGCCAGTGCATTCGCATCGCGGGGCGGGACGAGCAGTCCGGTCTCGCCGTTCGCGACGATGTCGCGACATCCCGGCGTGTCGGTAGTGATCGCGGGAACACCCGACGACGCAGCTTCGATCAACGCTTTCGGCACGCCTTCGCGGTAGTAAGTCGGCAGCGCAAACAGAGTCGCCTCGCGCAGCACTTCGTGCATGTCGCCGCGCCTTCCCCACGTCTCGACGAATCCTTCGCGACCCCACGCATCGAGCTGCTCGCGCGTGATGGTCTCGGGATTGTCGGGATCAGGCTCGCCGACGATTGCGAATCGCGCAGGAACGCCACTCGCGCGGACGATGCGCGCCGCTTCGACGAACTCCGCGACGCCTTTGCTCGCAAGCAATCGCGACGCGAGCACGACGAGCGGCGGCGCGGGCGGCGGTGCCGGCGCAGGCGTGAAGAGATCCGTGTCGACGCCCGATCCGCGGATGAGCGTCGCCTGGTCCGCAGCGATCCATCCACGTCGCAAGAAGACTTCGCGATCTTCGACGTTCTGAAAAATCACGCGCATGCGCGGATGTCGCAACGCGGTCGAGAACGCGATCGACAGTGCGCGTCCGAGCGGCGAACGCGCGCGCTGATCGTCGAACGCGTAGCCGAGTCCCGCGACCGCGTTGACGACCGCGGGCACACGCGCGATGCGCGCGGCGATCGTGCCGTACAGCACGGCCTTGATCGCGATGTGATGGACGAGATCGGGACGAACGCGGCGATAGAGCAGCACGAGGTTCGGAACGGATCGCGCCTCGCGCACGACGTTCGTCTTGCGCTGCATCACGACCTCGTGCCACGGAAATCCATGCTCGAGGATCTTCTCGAGCAGACGTCCGCGCGGTGTCGCGACGTGAACGTCGTATCCGGCCGCACGCGCCGCAATCGCCAGCGGCAGGCGATGCGTCACGAAGAACGCCGCCTCGGCGCCCACGAACAGGATTCGCTTCGGGGCTCCGGACAGCCGCGCCGTCACGGCGCCGGCATCTCCGACGGTTCGAGCGGCTGGCGTCGTTCGTCTACGCAGCGACGCACGGCCACCGCGAGCAGCACCGCCGTCGCGACGAGCATCCCGCGATGCCGCAACAGCGTGCCGTAGTTGCTGATCGTGTACGCGATCGCACCCGCGATCGCCGTGGTCATCACGATGAGGTACCAGACGAACGGATCGCGCCACGCGCCACGCCGCAGGCTCACCAGCACGATCCCGATCACCGCGAGAATCACGATGTCGAACAGAATCGTGTCGAGCTCCGCGAACCACATCATCCCGCGTCCGCCACCAATCGACACGAGCTCCAGCCTCACCGCGATCGAGCGCGGGAGCAGCAGTGCCGCCGTTCCGGTGATCAGTCGCTGCTTCGGCGTGCGCGGAAGTCCGGTCGCTGCGACTGCCAGCGCGTCGTCCGCGAACGGATTGAGCGGACGCTTCACGACTTCCTTCGCGACTGGCGCCGTCGTGTTCGTGAGCGTCGCTTGCGTCGTCGTCACGATTGCCGACGTCGCCGGCGACGAAGACTTGGTCGCCAGCGCCGGCGTGTTCGAACGCGACGAAGCGATCTTCACGGGCGCCGGCGTGTCCTCGGTGCGATGACCACTGCGAATCACGGTTCCGGCCGACGTGTAGCGATCGAGGTTGCGGCGCGACTCTTCGACGACGTTGACGACGCCACGAACGCCGACCGGCTCCTCGACGTGCTTCAACTTCCAGGGCTGCATCATCGTCGCGATCGGAGTCGGGCAATACGGCCCCGCCGACAGCACGAAGATCTGCGTCATCGCGAACGCGAAGACGAGCAGCACGCAGACGCGCAACGCGAGCTCACGCCCGCCCTGTCGCACGAACAGAATCGTCAGGCACACCAGAAACGCAGCGACGATCGCCATCGCGGCGTAGTACCAGCGGACGCCAGCGAGGAGGTGCGTCGTGAACAACACCAGCAGTCCGTTTCCGATGATCGACGCGGCGCGCTTCCCGGCCGGACGTTTCCATGCTCGGACGAAGCTGTCGACCGCGAACGCGAAGAGCACGATGAGGAAACAAAAGTACGCATCCTTCAGCGGCTGCAGCGCCCAGAGAATCCACGACGGCAGGTAGCCGACCGCGAAGAGCGGCAGCGCGGTGACGTTCGCCGGCACTTTGTAGCGCGCCGCCCAGCGGACGATCAGCAGCGACATGCCGAGGTAGACGGCGACGTTGAGAAGGATGGAGATGGCGACCGA
>DASVNL010000341.1:0-5537 GCA_036383875.1 Thermoanaerobaculia bacterium | reverse complement strand
TGACGGGATCGAAGGCGCAGATCGACGCGGTGGTGAAGCAGTTCGGCGCGAAGTACGAGATCCGCGACACAGGCTCCGCCGCGGGACCGCTCGTCGACCACACGATCCGCCTGTTCCTGCTCGATCGCGACGGCGACATCGTGCGGATGTTCGAGCCGGATGCGGAAGTGAACGACATTGCGGAGGCGATGAAGGCGCTCTGACACTCACACCGCCTGCAACGCTCGCAACACGTCCAGCATCCCGTTGCCCTGAAAGTACCGTTCGCGCCCGAGGTCCGTTGCGGTGTCGCACAGGATCTTCTTGATGCGCGCGGGATTGCCGATCAGCTCCTGATGTCGCGCCATGAGCAACGCCGCGGCGCCGCTGACGTGCGGCGCGGCCATGCTCGTTCCGTCTTTCACGCCGGAGCCGTTGTCGCGAATCGTCGACATGATTTTCTCGCCGGGTGCGACGAGGTCTGGTTTCAGTCGACCATCGCCTGTCGGTCCGCGACTCGAGAAGTAGCTCACGCCGTACGTGTGCGGTTTGAAGCGATGCGTCGCGCCGACGGTGATCACGGAGTCCGCATTGCCCGGATCGACAATGCTGATGCTGTTGTACGCCTCCGCCGTCCCCTCGGGTGTCGAGTACCGGCGATGTCCGTAGTTCCCGGCCGCCGATACGACGAGCACGCCCGCGGCGACGAGTCGCTCTGCTTCTTCGCACACCGGCGTGCGACCACACGCGTAGTTCGAAACGTCGTGGCGGATCGAGAGGCTGAGGTTCGTGCCGTGCACGCCCTGCGTCGCGTGCGTGGTGTTGAGCCAGCGCACGAACTGCATAGCCGACATGATCGCGAACTCGCCGCCGATCCCTTGCGCGCTGATCACGCGGATGTCGTAGAAGTTGATGTCCGGGCAGACGCCGACGAGATCGTTCTCGAGTTTGTTGACGTCGTCTTTCTTCCAGCGCGCGCCGAGGATGCCGGCGACGTGCGTGCCGTGATCGAGTGATGCGGGCGGCGGGGTGTAGCACGCTTCGCCGAGGTCGAGCGGAATCTCGAGCAGCGGCCCGACGATGCGCCAGTCGATGCCGTCGCCGTTTTTGAGCATCGCCTTCAACCGCGTGATGCGCTTCTTTGCGTCGCGACCCGCGTCCGTTTTTTCGTTCGCGAGCGCGAGCATGCGCGCGGGGATCTCGGGATTGTCGCGATTGAGCAACTTGTGCACGACCGAGAAGTCGTACGTCGCGAGGATGCGCGTGTTGTTCTTCGGCTTGTCGGGAGTGCCGAGCGATGGAGCCGTGTCGTCTTTGCGAAACGCGGGATGTCGCGCGTCGATCCCGCAGTCGATGATCGCCCAGCGGATGTCTTTGCACGAGATGTTGAACAGTTGCCGCGCGGCGTCGGCTTTGACGGCGAGCGTCGAACGCGCGATCGACAGCGACGCCGCGCGATTCAGACTCGCGGTGTAGATCAGCGGCTTCGCGACTTTCGGATCGATGTCGTGCACGAGCTCCGCGACGGCATCGACGACCTTGTGCCACTCGGCGTTCAGTTCGTCGTCGGTCAGCGCCGGCTCGAAGAGTCGCGGCACGTCGCGATCGCCGCGCAGCGCGAGCGTCATTGCACCTGCAACGCGCACGAGCCAGAACACGTCCGGCGGCAACGCGAGCACGTTCTTGCCTTCGACGGTTTCGTGATCGCCTTTCGCGAAGCGCAGTCCAGGGTTCTCCGGATTCTGAATCGCGAGCGCGAGCAGCCGTTTCACCTCGGGCTCGACGAGCGCGGGGATCTGTTCTTTCAGATTCTGGTACCACGCGGTGAGCGGCAGCACCGCGCGCACGACGTCTTCGAAATACAACTCCGCCGACACCGTCGTCTGGTTGTAGATGATCGGCATCGAGCGTTCGTCGTGGCCGAACATCTTGCGCGCGCGCTTCGCCGTCGAGTCGAGCAACTTCGCGAGCTCGTTGCGCACCGTGCCCGGCGACGTCTCGCGATACGGCGTGAGCAACAGATGCACGGCGCCGTGTCGCGACGGGACGACGCTCTCGTCTTCGACCGCGCCCGCATAGGCGAGCCACACATCGGGAAGGATCGGCGAGTCCTGCGTGAACCGTCGCACGCGGCCCGTGCCGAACATCAGATTCTCGACGAAACGCCGCGGAAGCTTCTCCTCACTCATGGAGTGAGTGTAACTGCGGAATTCGCTACTTAATCGTCTTTGCGCGGATCACTTTCCAAAGCCAGTACACCGGCAGTCCCGCGAGCAGGATGCCGATGCCGATCATGCTGTTGCGCCACTCACGCACGAACGTCCCCGCGACGACGAGCCAGCAGGCCGCGACGAAGATCGCCGTCGTGTATGGATGTCCGGGCGTGCGGAATCCCGCGTTGCCGCCACGGCGGCGGAAGACGAACAGCGAGAGTCCGGTGAGGCCGAAGAAGATGAAGTCGACGGAGACGACGTAGCCGAGGATTTGATCGTACGAGCCGGAGCGCGCGATGACGATTGCGACGAGGCCTTGCAGCACGATCGCGAGAATCGGCACGCGCGTTTTCGGATGCACCTTCGCGACGGCTTTGAAGAACACGCCGTCTTCGGCCATCGCGTAGTAGACGCGCGGCGCGGTGAGCATGCCCTGCGACAGAAACCCGAGCGTCGAGATGGCGATGCCCGCGGCGATGAGCGTCGCGCCGCGTTCGCCGAGGACGAGTCGCATGACCGCGGATGCGGGCGTCGTCGTCGCGGCGAGTCCGTCGGGTCCGAGGACGTGGAGGCAGACGAGATTGACGAGGATGTAGACCGTGATCACGCCCGCGACGCCGGCGAGCAATCCGATCGCGAGATCGCGCTGCGGACGTTTCAGTTCGCCCGACATGAAGCTCGCGGTCTGCCAGCCGCCGTACGCGAACATCACCGGCGTCATCGCCGCGAGCCACGCGAACGACGTCGATGCTTGCGGCGCCGTGGTCTTCGCGACCGCGCCGGTCGCGAGCATGCCGACCACGACGAGCATCACGATCGCGGCGAGTTTGAGAAGCATCAGCAAGGTCTGCGCGTTCGTGCCGCTGCGGACGCCGAGGCAGTTGATGAGCGTGAGCACGGCGAGCGTGATCGTGGCGAGCGTCCAGTCGGGGATCGACGAGCCGCTGAGGTCATTCGCGTACCGCGCGAACGTCATCGCGACGGCGGCCATCCCGCCGCTCTGCACCACGAGCAGTAAACCCCAGCCGTACAGAAACGCGAGCGACGGATGCCACGCGTCGCGCAGATACGCGTACTGCCCGCCGACGTCGGGTCGCAGCGCGGAGAGCTCGGCGTAGATGAACGCGCCGATCAGCGCGATCACGCCGCCCGCGGCCCACACGCCGAGAATCAGCGGCGAAGACGGCACGATACGCGCGACGGCGGACGGGTTCATGAAGATGCCCGAGCCGATGATGCCGCCCATCACGAGCATCGTCGCGTCGAAGGCGTTGAGGCGTCGCGCGAGTGCGCTCATCGCGAGGCCAGCACGATCTTCAACCAGAGCACGAGTCCGTGCACGGCGAGGATGAGCGCGGGAAACGCGACTGCGAGCGCCGCCGCGGTCGGACGTCCTTCCAACTCGCCGTTGATCGTCTTTGGCCGCGACGGCAGTTCGTCGAGCATGAACGCTCGCGTGACGTCGCTCGGATCGTAGAGCAGCGGCTCTTCAGCCTCGTCCTGCAGCTTCTCGGTGATCGACGTGCGCGCGGTGGCGTAGCTGCGGCGTCCGTCGCGCGACATGAACTCGAACTTCAGCTCGTACACGCGGTTGTTGTTGACGCTGGTGTTCGTCGCGGTTTTGCTCACGAGCTTCCCGGTCGTGAGAATTCCCTCGCGCAACAAGCGATTGCGTTTGATGCCGCTGAGCATCGACGGGATGATGATCAACACGCCGATGAGCGGGAAGATCGCGACGAACGAGACCCAAGGGCCGAACAGCGCGCGACGCATGCCTTCGATGCGCGAGCGTTTCGGATTGTCGGGGTCGTACTCGACGGGCACTTCATCGCCGGGATCCGGAGTCGAACCGGTGGTGTACGACTTGCCCTGCAGCGTCGTCCCCGCGACCGAGTACTCGTAGTGCGTGGCCATCACGCGCGAGCGATTCTCCGACGCGCCGGTCGTATCGACCTTCGTCACCTTGCCCTGCGCGTGTTCGTGCGTGCGGAAGGTGATGAAGGAGAGGTCGGCGTTTCCGGCGAAGACCCAGAAGAAGATCATGCCGACACCGAAGAAGACCCAGCCGACGAGTGAGAACACGTTGAAGTAGTTCAGGACGCGCAGCGAGAGCGGCACATGCCGCGGCGGAGGGGCCAGCGTTGGAAGCATGCGCTGACTCTAGAGGCGGATCGTCGTATCATCAAGCCTCTCGTTTATGTGGAAGAAGATCGTTCTGGCGGTGCTGGCGCTCGTCCTGTCTGCAGCCGCGTTCATGGTCTACAAGATCGGACCGCGGAACGTGATCGGGATGCTGCGCTACGACCAGCGTCGCGACGGCGATCTGAAGGTCGGCGATCGCGCGCCGGAGATCGCGCTGGTCGCGCTGGACGGCAAGGCCCGGAGCTCGCTGCTCGGAGATCGCACCAAACCGACGGTGCTGATTTTCGGCAGCTTCACGTGACCTCCCTTCAGGCGGTCGGTCGACCGCCTTCGCTCGATGCACGCGCAGTACGGCGATCGCGTTCGCTTCCAGACGGTCTACATCCGCGAGGCGCATCCGCTCGACGAGTGGCAGATGGACTCGAACGAAAAAGAGGATGTCTGCTACCGCCAGCCGAAGTCCCTCGGCGATCGCCTGCTGATCGCGAACGACTTCGTGAAGCGCTTCAACTATCCGATCCCGCTCGCCGTCGACGCGATGGATGACGGCGCGGAAGT
The DNA here is from genome assembly GCA_036383875.1 of Thermoanaerobaculia bacterium. Classification (GTDB taxonomy): domain Bacteria; phylum Acidobacteriota; class Thermoanaerobaculia; order Gp7-AA8; family Gp7-AA8; genus QHVT01. The sequence goes on along the minus strand of DASVNL010000341.1, from coordinate 645 downwards.
CGCGTACGCGGGCTGGCCGGAGCGCTTCTACATCATCGATACGAAGGGGACGATCGTCTACAAAGGCGAGCCCGGCCCGTTCGGCTTCCACCCCGAAGAGGTGGAAGCCTGGCTGAAGAAAAACGTGCCCACTACTTCGGCAGCAGCGAACACGGAACGACGTTGAAGCCGCTCCACTGCGTGTTCGTCGCGGCGACGATCGGCTGATCGGACGTCACACGGATCGAGACCGCGATGTTCGTGTCCGTCTCGAGATTTCCCTGCGCGGTGTACCAGAAATAGAGCAGCGTGTTCGACGGCGCGAGAGTCACCGTCGCGGCGCCGCTCTGGCCGGGATAGTTCGGGATCGGATCGCCCGGAGGAATCGTGCCCGGGCTGATCGCGATCGGCGCGCCGGAGAGATTGAGTCCGTTCTTGTTGAGGAAGTTCGCCGCGACATTCGCGGTCACGCTGCCGCCGTTGAAGATGTAGATCGACTCCGTCGTCGTGCCGGCGTTGTTGTAGTTGATCGGCGTGCAGACGTAGACGTACGGCGGTCCGCCCGCGGAGTCGCCGGCAGGTCCCTGCGGTCCGGCGGGTCCGGCAGGTCCCGCGGGTCCGGGATCGCCCTGCGGTCCGGCGGGCCCCTCCTGATTCCACTGCACG
>DASVNL010000340.1:0-4195 GCA_036383875.1 Thermoanaerobaculia bacterium | reverse complement strand
TAGATGCTCCTGCGTTGCGCCGCGGGCAGGAATCCGAGCGAGTCATAGAGCGTGGTCGCATCCCGGATGACTTCGCGCGGGATGACGCTGGACGCTCGCTCCCGGGCGGCCAGGGGGAGGGAGAGGGTCAGAAGGACGACGATTCCGAAGGCCTTAAAGACGCGCATATGTATCTCCTTAGAGACATCCTCTGCGCCTCGCGCCGAAAAAGAAAGCGGCGGGCCGAAGCCCGCCGCTCGTGCAACATCGAAATCGGAAACTCACGCCAGCTCTTTGAGCGCCTTCTCCATGCGGCGGATGCCTTCGCCGGCTTCTTCCATCGAGAGGTTGAGAGGCGGGCGGAAGCGCGCGGAGCGATGGCCGGAGGAGAGGACCATCACGTCCTGAGCCATGAACGCGTTGAGTGCGGCGTCGCGGACGTCGCCGCTCGGGAGGTCGAACGCGCACATGAGGCCCTTGCCGCGGACGTTGCTCACGAGGTTCGGGAAGTCCTGCGCGAAGCGATCGAGCTCGCCCATGAAGTACGCGCCGACGGTCGCGGCGTTCTCGACGAGCTTGTCCTCGTCGATGATCTCGAAGTAGCGCTGCGAGCGGACCATGTCCGTCAGGTTGCCGCCCCACGTCGAGTTGATGCGCGACGAGACCGTGAACACGTTGTCGTCGATGTCGAAGATGCGATCGTTCGAGACGAAACCGCACACCTGCGTCTTCTTGCCGAAGCAGAACATGTCCGGCTCGATGCCGTAGTGCTGAAACGCCCACATCTTGCCCGTGAGGCCGACGCCGGACTGCACTTCGTCGAAGATGAGGACGATGTCGTTCTCGTCGCAGAGCTGGCGGATGGCGCGGAAGAACTCGGGGCGGAAATGGTTGTCGCCGCCTTCACCCTGGATCGGCTCCATGATGAACGCCGCGATCTCGTCCTTGCGCTCGGTGAGGAACTGCTTCGCCTGCGCGAGCGCCGCTTCCTCGCGACGCGCGGCGTCGGCGAGACTCTCTTCGGTCAGCGGGAAGGTGAGCTTCGGATTGTCGACGCGCGGCCAGTCGAACTTCGGGAAGTACTGGGTCTTGCGCGGGTCGGCGGTGTTGGTCATCGACAGCGTGTAGCCGCTGCGGCCGTGGAAGGCTTCGCGCAGATGCATGATCTGCCCGCCCTTCTCTTCCGTGTAGCCCTTCTTGAAGTTCTTGCGGACTTTCCAGTCCATCGCGGACTTGATGGCGTTCTCGATCGCGAGCGATCCGCCTTCGACGAAGAACATGTGCTTCGCAAAGTTCGCGGGGATCGCGAGGCGGCCGAAAGTCTCGACGAATTCCGCCATGTGCGTCGTGTAGATGTCGGAGTTGGCCGGCTTGTTGACCGCCGCATCGGCGATGCGGTCGCGGAACTCCGGCGTCGCCATCTTGGGATGGTTGTAGCCGATCGGAACCGAGGCAAAGTTAGTGAAGAAATCGAGGACGTTGCGTCCGCGACGCGAGTCGAAGACCCACGAGCCCTTCGACTTCTTCAGATCCATGACGATTTCGTAACCGTCGGCCAGCATGTGGCGCGACAGCACGTTGTGGACCTCGGCCGGTTGGACGTGAATCCGGCGGTCCGTGATGGCGGAGATGGACATGCAGATGAACTCCTGAAGTGATTCTGTGGAAGTTGACAGCCGATCAGCGGCGTTGTCTGATTGAGAGCCGCTGCATCTTATCGCAACCTCTCACATGCCCTCAAAGGAGTCCTCCCAATGAAAGAAATCGTGATTCTCGGCGCTGCACGTACGCCGATTGGATCGTTCATGGGCACGCTTTCCTCGCTGCCCGCGCCGCGCCTCGGCGCGATCGCCATCAAAGGCGCGCTCGAGGGTGCCGGTGTTCAGCCCGAGCAGATTCAACAGGTCATCATGGGCAACGTGCTCCAGGCCGGCATCGGCCAGGCGCCCGCACGTCAGGCCGGCATCTACGCCGGCATCCCGGTTCAGGCCGGCGCCGTGACGGTGAACAAAGTGTGCGGCTCCGGCATGAAGGCCGTGATGTACGCCGCAAACGACATCCGCTGCGGCGAGTACGACATCGCCATCGCAGGCGGCATGGAGTCGATGTCCAACGCCCCGTACGCGTTGCCGAATGCGCGCGGCGGCTATCGCATGGGCAACGGCAAGATGATCGACCTGATGATCAACGACGGCCTGTGGGATCCGTACGGCGACAAGCACATGGGCAACTGCGCCGAAACGTGCGTGACGAAGTACGAGTTCACGCGCGAACAGCAGGACGACTTCTCGCTCGAGTCGTATCGCCGCGCGCAGGACGCGACGAAGAACGGCAAGTTCAAGAAAGAGATCGCGGTCGTCGAGATCGAAGGGAAGAAGGGCAAGTCCGTCATCGTCGATGACGAAGAGCCGTTCACCGCGCCGCTCGAGAAACTGCGCTCGCTCAAGCCGGCGTTCCAGAAGGACGGCGGATCGGTCACCGCGGCGAACTCCTCGAAGATCAACGACGGCGCCGCGGCGCTCGTCGTGACGTCGGCGGAGTACGCGCAGGCGAACGGCCTCACGCCGCTCGCGCGCATCGTCGCGCAGGCCACGGCCGCGCACGAGCCGGAGTGGTTCACCACTGCGCCCGGCAAGGCGATCGACATCGTGCTCAAGCGCGCGAACATGACGATGAAGGACATCGACCTCGTCGAGATCAACGAGGCCTTCGCGGCGGTCGCGCTCGCGGCGATGAAGGACGCAGGCATCACGCACGAGCAGATCAACGTCAACGGCGGCGCCGTCGCCCTCGGCCATCCGATCGGCGCGAGCGGCGCGCGCATCCTCGTCACGCTCATTCACGCGCTCAAGGATCGCGGCCTCAAGCGCGGTCTCGCCGCGATCTGCATCGGCGGCGGCGAAGCCGCAGCGATGATCGTCGAAGTCTAGGCGATCGCCTCGGCCAGTCCGGCCAGATCACGTACTTCCAACGACGGCGCTCCTCCCGGGAGCGCCGTTTCGCTTTTGCGATTCACCCACACGCTCGGAATCGCGAGCTCGTTGCACGGCACGACGTCGTGGAAGTTGCTCTGCGCGGCGTGCAGCCAGCGCGCGTCGCCGATGCGCGTTCTCGCCTCGAGGAAATGTCCGTGCGCCGGTTTGTACGAATGCACCTGCTCCGCGGTGATCACGAGGTCGAAGTCGACGGTGAAATGCTTGCGCGTCTCCGCGATGAGGTCATCGTCGACGTTCGACAGAATGCCGAGCCGATAGCCGGCATCGCGCAAGCGTTCGAGCGCAGGATTCGTGTCGGCGAAGGACGTCCACTGCGGCAGTGACGCGGCGAGGAATGTCGCGCGATCGGGCGACAGCTCCCAGCCGAGGGCGCGGGCGATGCGCGTTGCGGTCTCGGTGAGGACGTCGCGATAGAGACGAAATCGCTCGCGTTCGACGACCGGCTCGATCTGTTCGTACTGACGCAGAACTTCTTCGCGCGTGAGCTCGACGCCGTCTTCGCGCGCGACGCGTTGGAACGCGCCGGCGATACCGCTTTCCCAGTCGATGAGCGTGCCGTAACAGTCGAAAGTCACGATGTCGTAATTCCGCATGGCGTGAGGCATATCACATCCATCCTGGCTGCCCGGTATAAGCTTTCCGGTCCATTCGCCATGCACGACGCCGTACGAAATCTCAGAACCGCGGAGCGGTTTCTGCTAACGCCTCCTCTCGCCGCCGCCTTCGGCGCGACGGCGGTGGCGGTGTGCGACATCTCGGCGAAGGGCGCGCGCTTCCGTCACGACGCGCCGATCGAGAACGGCACGAAGGCCGTGTTGCGCGTCGTCGCGGACGGCTCGGCGTCGCCGGCGAGTCTCGAAGCCGTCGTCGTCTGGACGCAGCCCGATCCGACGATGCCCGGCAAGTTCATGTCCGGCGCACGCACCTACGGCGCGCCCGAAGTCATGCAATCCCTCCTCGTGCAATTGCAGGCGTCGCAGCGCACGCGTCGCGTCGAAGAGTTGCGCTCTACGGATCGCTTTTATCTCTCGCCGTCGATTGCCGGTGACTTCGACGGGCAAGTCGCGCAGATCGAGAATCTCTCGGCACGCGGCGCGCGCGTCGAATTGCAGATCGAGCCGTTGCGCGGATCGGTCGCGACGCTGCGGTTCCCGGTGCCCGACTCGCAACTCGAAGTGAGCGTGCAGGGTCAGGTGATGTGGACCGCGGTGAAGGCGATC
>DASVNL010000339.1:0-10811 GCA_036383875.1 Thermoanaerobaculia bacterium | reverse complement strand
GTCCACCCTTTCGGGCTCCACTGCAGATAGTCGTGCGCGATGAGGTAATCGACGATGCGCCGGATGTGCAGCGGCGATCCCGCCGACTCCCACAACATCCATCGTCCGAAATCTTCGGGGACGAGCGATTGTCCGAGGAGCGCTTGCAGGTGTTCGGCGACGAGCGCTTCGTTCAGCGTCTCGACGCGCACGATCGGGAAGTTCCCTTCGCGCGCACGCTGCTCCCACGACGCGAGACTCGGCGATGACGATTCGATCGCGGCTTCGCCGCCCGTTTCGAGCGTGAGCGTTCCGATGACGAGCAGCTTGTTCTGCTTCGCCTCGCCGATCAGAAATGAGAAGAGCTCGGCGGTGCTCGGATCGGCCCACTGCAGATCTTCGATGATGAGAATCAGCGGCGAGCCGGAGTTCTCGCTGCCGACGCTGAGGAATCCGTAAATGTCCTGCATCGACTGCACGATGCGGTTGTAGAGCCGGTACTTCTGGCCGTGTTGCGGCGGACTCGTCTCCGGTCCCGCCGACGCGACGACGGGTCGCAGGAAGCGCCGCACTTCTTCCGCAACGTCGGCGTCGGGATTCACGGCCGCGACCATCTGCCGGAAGATTTCGAAAAACGGAGCGTAGATCGTCTTGCGATTCACGGGACAGCGTCCGGTGAAGACGCGGGCGCCGTCGAGCTGCGCGCGCAACGTCACGTCGCGCACGATGCGGCTCTTGCCCATCCCTTCCGGTCCCGCGAGGATCACCCCGTTGCCGCGACCATCGCGCGCCTCGCCGATCAGTGCGATGAGCTGCTGCACTTCATGCGTGCGACCGATGAGCGGCGCCGCGTAAAGCTCGCCGCGACCGACGAGCAACTCCGCGGGCGGCGCGGTTTTTCCTGCGGCGTCCGCGACGGCTTGGAGGAAGGCCGCGGAGTTCGCGAAGCGATGCCGCGGATCTTTCTCGAGGAGTTTCATGATGATGCGCTCGAGCGCATCGGGAACGCGCGGGTTGATCGACGAAGGCGGCCGGATCTCTTCGTCGAGGTGCATGCGAATGACTTCGATCGGCGCGCGGCCGTACCCCGGCAATGCGCCGGTGACCGTTTCGTAGAGCGTCATGCCGAGCGCATACAAATCGGCTCGCGAGTCCACGCGGTCCTGTCGCAACACTTCGGGGGCCATGTACTGCAACGTCCCGCGAATCTTGCGATCGAAGACTTGCCGGCTTTCGATCGCAAGACCGAAGTCCATGATCTTGGCCTTGCCGTCGTCGCTGACGAGGATGTTCGACGGCTTCAGATCGAGATGGACGATGCCGAGGTGATGGATGTGATGCAGGCCGGCGGCGATCTGGAGGATCACGTCGTAGAGCTGATCCCAGTTCTGCCCGTCGAAATACTCGGTGATCCGTTTCCCCGCGAAAAACTCCATCGTGAAGTACGGATAGCGGTCGTTCAGGATGCCGAAGTCGAAGACCTTGATGACGCTCGCGTGTTCGAGCGAGGCCAGCGTCGTGAACTCGGCTTTGAACCGAAGGAGTTGCTGAGGATCGCCGATCTCGTGACAGAGGATTTTGATCGCCTCGTCGCGCGCGTCCGGGACGTCGAACACCCGGTAGACGCACGTGCTCGCGGTTTCCTTGAGCGTCGCACGGATCTGATAGCGAGGCGGTAGAACGAGATCGGTCATGCGTGGGGCTGAATATAACCCACCACGTTTGGGTGCGGGTCAGAACTTTGCCACGCCCTCGGTGCCAACCGCCCAACCATCTATCCGATCCGGTACAATCCCCGGCACTTGGTGTCGGATAGCAACATTCCCGTCTTCGGTGGTTTCGAGATCATCCGCGTCCTTGGAAAAGGCGGGATGGGGACGGTTTATCTCGCGCGGGACCAGCGGCTCGGCCGTTACGTCGCGCTGAAGGTCCTGAACGCCACCGATCTCGCGTACGACGACCGCAAGGCGCGCTTCTTCCGCGAAGCGCGCTCAGCCGGCGCGATCCGCCATCAGAACGTCGCCACCATCTACGACGTCGACGAGACCGCGGATGGGACCCCATTCATCGTGATGGAGTACTGCGAAGGCGAAACGCTTTCGCAGCGCATCCGCCGCGGCCCGCTCGACTCGATGGAGTTCCTGTCGATCGCGCGGCAGATCGCGGCCGGACTCTCCGCCGCGCACGAGAAGGGCATCATTCATCGCGACATCAAGAGCGCGAACATCATCATCGAGCCGACCGGCATGGTGAAGATTCTCGACTTCGGACTCGCGAAGTCGATCCCGCGCTCGATGACCGATCCCGGACTCGAGAAAACGATGGAGTCGACGAGCGGCCACTTCTTCGGCACGCTGCACTTCATCTCGCCGGAACAGGCGCGTGGACAAACCGCGGACCTTCGCAGCGATCTCTTCTCCGTCGGCGTGGTTTTCTACCACATGGCCGCCGGATACCTGCCGTTCAACGCCGACGGTCCCCTCCTCGTACTGGACAAGATTCGCGAGGGCGAGCCGGAGCCGTTCACGCCTCACGATCCGAACTTCCCTCCTGCAGCGATGAAGATCATCTCGAAGCTGCTGCAGAAGGAACCGCACGATCGCTATCAGACCGCGCGCGAAGTGCTGTCGGATCTCGAAGACATCGACACGCCGACGGTGCGCATGCAGACGTCGACGTCGCGCACGACGCTCGGTCGCACAGTACGCAGACCGAAGTGGATCCGCGCGGCGATCACCGTCGCGGCGGCGCTGATCGTCGCGATCTCGATCTTCCTCGTGCAGCGCAACGGCGTGGACGCCAACACACCGACGAGCACCGCCCCGCTCGCGCCGATCCGCTCGATGGCGGTGCTGCCGCTGCGCAACATCGCGAACAGCACGAGCGACGAGTTTCTCTCCGTCGGTCTCGCCGATGCGCTCGTGACCGAGTTGCAGCAGATTCGCTCGCTGCAAGTGCGTCCGACATCCGCGGTGCTCGAGTTTCAGGGCACGAAGACGGACACGAAGGAAGCGAGCGAGAAGCTGCGCGTCGACGGGATTCTCGAAGGACACTTCCTTTCCTCCGGCGAGTCGGTACGCGTCACGTTGCAACTCACCGACGCGCGCACGGGCTTCGCTGTCTGGACCGACACCGTCAATGGTCGCCGCGACAATTTGCTGAAGCTCATCGACGACGTCTCCGATCGCACGGTTGCCGGACTCAATGAGAAGATCGGCATCGAGGAGGCGCAGGCCGCGCGTTCGATCGCGCGGTCGGCGAATCCGAAGGCGTACGAGGCATATCTCCGTGCACGCGCTCTGAACGGGAGCTTCGTCCCCGAGCATTACAACGAACAGGTGTCGTCGCTGAAGCGCGCGATCACGCTCGATCCGACGTTCGCCGCCGCCTATGCCGATCTCGCCGCCACGATCTCCCTCGGCCAGGCGCGCAGTCTCTCGCTCCCCGAGGATGTCGAGAAGCAGGAGTGGTACGCGCGACAGGCGGTGCGACTCGATCCGAATCTCCCCGAGGCGCACCTCGCCCTCGGACGTGTGTTCGTGCGCGATCCGGCTCGCTTCCGCGAGTCCGTCCGCGAAGTCCTCGCGGCGTTACGACTCGAAGCGACCGACACGCAGGCGCTCCATTCGATGACGACCTACTTCGTCTCGACGGGCGACATGCAGAAGGCGCAGTGCATCGGCGACAAGCTCGTGCAGATCGATCCCGTATCGAACGAGGCTCGCACGCGCGGCTACTGGTACATCAACGGCGTCGATCCCGAAGGCGCGCTACTGCATGCGCAGGAAGCGCTGGCGTCGAAGGACACCGCGCTCGCGGGACACGACATTCGCGGCTCGGCGTTCATCATCCAGGGTGATTACGCGGCTGCGGACAAAGAAGCGAGCGCCGCACTCGCACTCGTCCCCCGCCACTACCTCGGCAAGAGTCTCAAAGCGATGGCCGCCGCCGGACGTGGCGATCGCGTCGCAGCGCTTGCAGCGGTGAAGACGTTCGAGGCCGACGCGCTACGCACGCACTGGGCGGCGTTGCGCATCGCGATGGTCTACGCCCGACTCGGCGACAAGACCGAAGCGCTCACGTGGCTGCGTCGCGCGGCGGAGGGTGGCAATCACTCCTGGTACGCGCTCGTGAAACATCCGTGGCTGCAGTCGCTGCAGGGCGAGCCGGAGTTTCAGGAAATCCTCGCGAAGATGAAGGCAGATCTCGACGACGTCCGCGACGACGTCGTCGGTGTGTATCAGTTGATCTGCAAGTGACACGCGGACGCGTCAGAACCCTTCCAACAGGTTCGAGACCAGACTCTCCGCGAAGCGCACGGCGATCTCCTGGATGGCGCGCGTTTCCTGGTCGAACGCATCGGTGCTCGACAAGTTCACCTCGTAGTTCTCGGTGAAGCGGTACTGGTCGTTCTTCCACAGCACCTTGTCCTGATTGCGGTGATCGACGAGCTCGATCTTCGCGGTGATCGAGATCTGGTAGCGCGTCGCGCGGCCCTGATCGAACGCGATCGGGAAGATGTTGAACGTGTCGATCGAGCCGCGCAGCACGACGTGCGCGTCGGCGCTGTTGGTCACGAGGTTGAGGCGGCCGCGCGAGACGAACTCGTTCGCGACCGCCTGCGTCACGCGCTGCTCGAGCTCCACGCGCGTCGTGCGATTCACGAACGCCGGAACCTCGATCGTGCGGATCGACGGGTCGAGGAAGTTGCTGCGGCCTACGAGGGCGTAGCCGCAGCCGGACAGCAGGAACAAAGCTGCGAGGAAGAGTCGATTCATTTCTTGAACGTCACCCGGACCTGTGTGTCTTCGAGCTTCACGCCCTTCTTCGACATCTTCTCGAACTCGTCGTAGGTGTACTCCCAGACGAGCGTGTTGCCTTCCTTACGCATGGCGTTGTGCGAGACGATCTCGAACGGCGCGGTGATGCGATACGAGACGCGCATTTTCGAGAAGGCGTCTTTCATCATCTTCTCCATCTCCGGATCCATCTTCGGCGCGTTCTCTTCCGCTTCTTTCTCGACGGACTCGGCGGGATTCTTCGGCTTCGTCTGGATGGTGAAGGTCTTGCCCTTGTCGATCAGCTCGAGGCCCTCGAACGGCGTGTCGACGACGTTCTTCTTGGTCGGGTCGCCGCCCTCGCCTTCCTTCGAAGGGAGTTTCACGTTCACGAGACTGGCGAGCTTGTCGAAGGCGAACTTGAACTTCGTGTCGACGCCGAAATCCTTCTCGGTCGCGGCGAAGTCGAGGAGCTTGATGCCGGGCGGCATGTCCTTCTGCGCTTCCGCGAGCGTCGGCGGCTTCTTCGAGTTCTCGGTCTTCGACTTTTTCTTGAACTCTTCCTTGGCCTTCTTGAGCTCCGCGGCGGTGAGCGGGCCCTTCTTGCCTTCCATCTCTTTTCCGAGCTGCGCCATGATCACGACCATCGGTTCGAGATTGACGCCGAGGTGGAAGTCGGCCGTGCCGGACATGTCTTTTTTGAGCTCAATCGACTGATCCAGCTCGAAACAGCCTGTGGTCAACAGCAGGAGAGACAGGGCGATCGCAATTTTCTTCATTTCACCACCACATTCACCAGCTTACCCGGGACGTAAATCTTCTTCACGATGTCTTTTCCGGCGACCCACTGTTGAATGCGATCGCTGGAGAAGACGGCCTCGAAAACACGCGTCTCTTCGGCCGGCGCTGCGACTTCGACCTGCCCCCGCAGTTTTCCGTTCACCTGCACGGCGATGACGACCGTATCTTCCTGCATCAGGGCGCGATCGGCTACTGGCCATTTCGAGGTCAGCACGAATCCCTCGTTGCCGAGCATCGTCCAAAGCTCCTCGGTGATGTGCGGCGCAAAGGGATGCAGCAACTGCAAAAGCGCCTCGTACGCCGGTCGCAACGTCGCGGTTTGTCCTGCATTCACAGCGTCGCCGAGGGTGTTGGAGAGCTCCATCAATGCAGAGATGGCGGTGTTGAATTCGAACTTCTCGATGCGCGACGTCACGGCGTCGATGGTCTGGTGCATCTTGCGCACGACGGCGGACGGCATCTCGCCACTCGCCTCCGCGGCCTGAATCTGCACGCCCATGTTCCAGACGCGGCCGAGGAAGCGATACGCGCCGATCACGCCATCGTCGGACCACGCGGCTTCTTTTTCCGGCGGCGCGATGAACAGCGTGTACACGCGCTCCGTGTCCGCGCCGTACTTCGCGATCAGCTCGTCCGGCGGCACGACGTTGCCGCGCGACTTCGACATCTTCGTGACTTCGGCGACGAGCGCGGAGTCGCCGCGATATGGCGCGCCGTCACGCCACTCGACTTCGTTGGGCGGCACCCATGAGCCGTTCGCGTCTTTGTAGCCTTCCTTCGTGATCACGCCCTGGTTGAAGAGATTCGTGAACGGCTCTTCGAAATTCACGAGCCCCATGTCGTGCAGCGTGCGCGTGACGAAGCGTGCGTAGAGCAGATGCAGAATCGCGTGCTCGATGCCGCCGATGTACTGATCGACCGGCAGCCAGCGATTCACCACCGCCGGATCGAAGATGTTCTGATCGTCGCGCGGCGTGATGAAGCGGAGGAAGTACCACGACGAATCGACGAACGTGTCCATCGTGTCCGTCTCGCGTCGCGCGGGACCGTTGCACTGCGAGCACGTCGCGTTGACGAACGTCTCGTGTTTCGCGAGCGGATTGCCTTCGCGTCCCGTGAACGGCACGTCGAGCGGCAAGGTCACAGGCAGATCTTCTTCGCGCACCGGGACGAGTCCGCACTTGTCGCAGTACAGCATCGGAATCGGCGTGCCCCAGTAGCGCTGGCGCGAAATGAGCCAGTCGCGCAGGCGATAGCGCACGAGTCCCTTGCCGAGTCCGCGCTCTTCGATGATGGCGATCATCTTGTCGATCGCCTGCGGCACCGGCAGTCCGTCGATCGGACCGGAGTTCACCGCGACGCCGCTTTCATCCTTGAACGTGAACGCTTCGACGAAGTCGTTCGCGTCGAGTGCATCGCCGTTCGCCGGCTTGATGACCACACGGATCGGCAGGCCGTATTGCTTCGCGAATTCGAAGTCGCGCTGATCGTGCGCGGGGACGCTCATGATCGCGCCAGTGCCGTACTGCGGCAGGACGAAGTTACCGAGCCAGATGGGGATCTCTTCGTTCGTGAACGGATTGATCGCCGTGCGGCCGGTGAAGCGTCCTTCCTTGCCCGACTCCTGACGCTCGAGCGCGGACTGATTGCGCACGGTCGTGATCCACGCCTCGATCTCCTCGCGATCTTCCGCGGCGGAAATGAGCTCGGGCACGTCGGCCTGTTCCGGCGCGAGGACCATGAACGTCGCGCCGAAGATCGTGTCGGGACGCGTCGTGAAGATGCGAATGCTCTTGCCGAGCGACGGGACCTGGAACTCGACGTCCGCACCGCGCGAGCGTCCGATCCAGTTGCGCTGCATGAGCTTCACTTTCTCGGGCCAGTGCTCGAGGGTGTCGAGTCCGGCGTCGAGGCGGTCGGCGTACTCGGTGATTTTCAGGAACCACTGCGAGAGCTCGCGTTGTTCGACGAGCGCACCGCAACGTTCGCAACGTCCATCGACGACCTGCTCGTTGGCAAGGACGGTTTGATCCTGCGGGCACCAATTCACCGGCGCGGTGCCGCGATACGCGAGCCCGCGTTTGTGGAGCTGCAGGAACAGCCACTGGTTCCAGCGGTAGTACTCAGGCTCGCACGACGCGATTTCTTTGGACCAGTCGTAGAGGATGCCCCAGCGCGCGAACTGCGCTTTCATGCGCGCGATGTTGCCGAGGGTCCACTCGCGGGGATGAATGCCGCGTTTGATGGCGGCGTTTTCGGCGGGCAGTCCGAACGCGTCCCACCCCATCGGGTTGAGCGCCGCGCGTCCCTGCATGCGGAAATAGCGATAGACGGCGTCGCCGAGGATGTAGTTGCGGCCGTGTCCGACATGAAGATCGCCGGACGGATACGGGAACATGTTGAGCATGTACAGCTTGTCGCCCGGCGCGCTGACGTCGATCTCAGACACCCGCGCCTCGGCCCATCGCTGCTGCCACTTCGGTTCAATGTCGGTGGGGCGGTATTGCATAGGCGGCGCAGTATAACGGGCGGTCCGCGTTGATTAGAGGGGTTGGCGGTTGGCAGTTGGCGGTTGGCGGGAAGCCCCGACCTCCACGGTCTTCTCTCCTGCCAACTGCCAACCGCCAACCGCCAACCGATTCAAGGCCACACAAACGTCACTGGCCCATCATTCTCCAGCGACACCACCATCATTTCGCGGAAGCGTCCCGTCTTCACTTCGATCCCGGTCGATGCGAGCTCGCGCACGAACAGCTCGAACAACTCGCGGGCGCGGGTGGGCTCTTCGGCGTTGTCGAAGCTGGGGCGGCGGCCTTTGACGATGGAGCCGGCGAGCGTGAATTGCGAGACGGCCAGGATGGCGCCGGCGGCTTCGGCGACGTCGCGGTTCATCTTGCCGGCGTCGTCGCTGAAGATGCGCAGCTCGCGGATCTTTTTCGCGGCGTCGCGCATCGTTTGTTCGGCGTCGCCTTTCTCCACCGCGGCGAGGATGAGCAGCCCTGCGCCGATCTCCGACACGAGCTCGTCGCCGACCGTTACCGATGCGCGTCGCACGCGCTGAATCACGCACTTCATCGCGCGCATTCTACTGGCGGGAGAAAGGGTTAGAATCCGCGCCGAGTTCCACACTGGCACCGCGCACCGCCGGCTATGCGGCCGGTACACGATTTACGCAAACGCGGTAAGGAGAATCAAAGTTCATGATCAATAAAGTCATCATCGTCGGCCGTCTGGGCAAAGACCCGGAGATGCGCTCGACGCCGAGCGGCACGTCCGTGGCGCGCTTCACGGTGGCCACCGACGAGAAGTTCACCGATCGCAACGGCGAGAAGCAGGAACGCACCGAGTGGCACAACATCACCGCGTGGGGCAAGCTCGGCGAGATCTGCGGTCAGTACCTGCGCAAGGGCAAGCTCGTGTACATCGAGGGCTCGATCCGCACCGACAGTTGGGACGACAAGGAATCGGGGCAGAAGAAGTACCGCACCGAGATCGTCGCCAACACGATGAAGATGCTCGACCGCCGCGGCGATGACGAAGGTGGCGGCGGCTCGCGTGGCAACTACGGTGGCGGCGGAGGCGGCGGATACAACCAGTCGTCCGGATCGCGCAGTGGTGGCGGCGGTGGTCGTTCGTCCGCGCCAGAGATCGACGACGACGAAGAAGTGCCCTTTTAGCCGGCACGGCCGGCAGCGCTGGTTGGCAAAGCCTCGGGCGCCCTTCCGGTCTTCACGCGAAATTCTCGTAGCTCCAGCGCCGGTCGAAAGACCGGCGCTTTTTCTTGCCCTTCCCTCCTGAACCCCGTACCCTCGCCGTGTCCTTCATTCCTGATAGCGAGAGGTAAACATGCGCGTCCGGCGAGCGTTCGTTCTGTCCGTTCTCACCCTCTGTGCGTTCAGCGCATTCGCGCAGACCACCGCCTCTCTCACCGGCATCGTGACGCTCGACGGCCGGCCGTACGCGGGCGCCACCGTGGTCGTGACTTCGCCGTCGTTGCAAGGCGAGCGCACCGCGATCAGCGGCGCATCCGGCGCCTATCACTTCCCTGCTCTGCCGCCGGGTCAATACACAATCAAATGCAAACGCGATCAGCTCTTCGCGATCGCAACCTCCGCGACGCTCGAGCTCGCGCAGACGACGCGCGCGGATCTGCAACTCATCAGCGGGTCACCCGATCCCGTCACCGTCGTCGGCGAGCGATACCCCGCGGTCTACGACCCGCAAGTCGCGACGACGTTGCGACTCGATACCGTCGATCGCCTCCCCGTCCAGCGCAATCAACTCGCGACCGCGCAACTCGCACCCGGTGTCAGCGCGAACACGTTGTCGAACGGCGTGCTGTCGATCTCCGGCGGTCCCGGCTACGACAACCTCGTGCTGATCAACGGCGTCGTCGTGAACGAGAACACGCGCGGCCAGATGCGCCCGATGTACGTCGAAGACGCGATCGAAGAAACGACTGTGCTCACCGGTGCGGTCTCCGCCGAATACGGACGCTTTACCGGCGGGGTGGTGAACACGATCACGAAGTCGGGCGGCGAGCTGTGGTCGGGCTCCGTGCGCGACTCGCTCAGCAATCCGTCGTGGTCGGCGCAGTCGCCCGCGCGCGAAGAGCGCGAAGATCATCTCAATCACGTGTTCGAAGCAACGCTGGGCGGCTCCATCTCGCGCGACCGCCTCTGGCTCTTCACCTCGGGGCGCTGGGCCAAGAACGACACCGCACGCCAGACCATCGCCATCCCCGCCGGACCAGGCAGCGTCGCGTCGACGCCGATCAGCTACACGGAGTCGAACGATCAGAAACGCTACGAGGGCAAGCTCACCGGTCGCATCAGCGCGAGCCACAGCGTCGTCGCGTCGTACTTCGGCATCGACACCACGACGGACAACAGCCGCTTCTCGAACAACATCTACGACCTCGCCAGTCTCACCGAGCGCGACGATCCCGACTCGCTCGCGGCCATTCGCTTCGACGGTGTGTTCGGACCGAGCATCCTCGTCGAAGCGCAGATTGCGCGTCGCACGATGGGTCTCTCCAGCGGCGCGACAACGACGGATCTCATCGCCGGCACGGTGCTCATGGATCGCGCGAACAGCAACACGCGCTTCAACTCGCCGTCGCTTTGCGCGATCTGCGAAAGCGAACAGCGCGACAACACGGACATCCTGCTCAAGGCGCACGCGTTCGTCGATCGCGGACTCGGCACGCACGATCTCGTCGCGGGTCTCGATCGTTTTGAAGAACAGCACCTC
>DASVNL010000338.1:0-4978 GCA_036383875.1 Thermoanaerobaculia bacterium | reverse complement strand
CCGCGCATTGCGCACGAGCCTTCTTGCCGGCGTGGCTCTCGCGATTGCGGCCTTGATCGTGCGCGCTCTATTGATCGGATATCGCCCCGAGTTCGCGCTCGCGGGGATGCTGTTCGCCGGCACGACGAGTTACGTCGCCGCCCTGTTCCTCCTCGACCGCGTACTTTTCCACGATCTCGCTGCGACCGTCTTCCCGCGACGCGCGGAGGCGTCCGCGTGAGAGTTGCCGAGTCGGGGCGGTTCGTTCATCCCGCGGGTGCGCGCGCGCCACGCCAATATCTCGAGCGCAATTTGCTGTCGATGCACGGACGCGGGATGCGACTGCGCGCGATTGCGGGATCTGCTCGCGTGCATGCGCGTGAGCGCGACGTCGAATCGTTCGACGCCGTACGACTGGCGAGCACGCTCGATGTCGCACGCAATGCGGACTGGTTGCTGTTGCGCGATTACGACGACAACGAGCGCGACCGCAGTGTCGTGTTTCTGTTTCGCGATGAATTGCCGCGCGCGGTCGTGAAAGTGCGCGCCTTGTCGAGTACGGGATCTTCACTCACGAGCGAGGCTGCTGCACTGCAGGCGATTGCGCCGATGCTCGACGTCCGACTGCGTCCGACTGTGCCGCGCGTCGAAGAGTTCGTTACGACGGAGTCGCACGAGCTGCTGGTGTTATCCGCGTTGCCGGGACGATCGCTCTCGATCCTGATGCAGCGCTCGCTTCGACCCCGTGTCACGCACGTGCCGCACTTACTCGCGGCGGGACGATGGCTCGGCCACTTTCATCGCGTGACGCGCACCGCCGCGCATGGCGATTTCTGGCCGCGCAATATTCTTTTTTCGCCAACGAACGAAGTGTCGGGCGTCGTCGACTGGGAGCACGCGAACACGCTGGGCTCGCAATGGAACGACGTGTTTCTGTTGCCGGTCCTGTTCGCCACCGATGCCCCGTCGTGGGGGATGCCGGATCCGCAGGACGAATTTCGTCGTGCGTTCACGAAACGCGGCGCATTGGCCGACGCGATCGATGCGTACTTTCGAATTTACGCGAGCGAGGCGGGCGTCGAGCGAGGGATGGTTGAAACGCAGTTCGCGCGCTACCTGCGCGCCACCGAGCCGAAGTTGTACGACATTTATTCAGGAATGCGCTGAGTCTTGGTGCCGCAATTGCTGACGCAAGCTCTCGGAGAGACCGAATGAAGAGATGGTTGGCAGCGGCAATCGCGGTGTTGTGGATGACTCCGGCAGTATTCGCACAGACGGAAACGCAGCCGGATCCGACCCCGCCGTGGACGTTTTGGGTCAAAGGCAACGCGCAGCTCTATGAGAATTTCTTTCAAGCCGCCGAAGGTCAGAACGAAGAAGATGTGACCGCGCTGTTCGGCGAGGTCGGCGCGAATCTCCGCCTCGGCGCCACGATGCATGCCTACGGCAGCGTCAATTACCTGCACTACAACGAAGATCAACTCAATTCGTCGCCCGGCGTGCGAGTCGGATTGCGCAATGACGCGCAACCGCATTCGTTCGACATTTACGTCGAGCAGTTGATCGATCGCCCGTCGTTCGACGTCGGCGACGAATTCGATCGCGCCGACATCCGTACCATCGACGCCGACTACGGGTGGCGTTTTCTTCCGGACTGGCAACTCGGCGTGCATGGCGAGCTGCAGCAGCAGGAGTTCGACATCACCACGTCGCGCGACAACAATTTCACCGGCGCCGGCGCCTCCATTCGCTGGCGGGCCACGCGACTCTTCTCGCCCGAGCTCGGCGTGCGCATCGGCAATCGCGACGTCGACACGGACTCGCTCAGCTACGGACAGCGCGACGTCTATCTGCAGATTCGCTCGTCGGTGACGCCGAAGCTGTACCTCAGCGGACGGATCCGCAATCGCAGTCGCGACTATGACAGCGGCGGCCGCGAAGACACTCGCCGTCAGCTCACCCTCGGCGCCGATTATTCGGTCAATGACCATCTCGCCGTGAATTTCTACGGCGCGCACGAGACGACCGACGTCAATCTCGCGGGCCGCGATTTCGACACGACGATGTGGATGGGCGGATTGACCTGGAAGTTCTAAGAGCGCTGGAAGGCGCTCATCAGAATCTTTCCAATCGACTTCCACGAGAAGCGGCCCTGTGCATCCTCGGCCGCCCGCGCGCCGAGTCGCCTGGCCACTGACGGGTCGCTGAGGATGCGCAGCAATGCGTCGGCAAGCGCGTCGGGATTTTCTTTCTCGACTAGAAATCCGGACGTGTCGTGCTCGATGACGTCGCGCATCGCGCCGATCGATGACGCGACAATCGGGACGCCGAACGTTTGCGCGACATGCAGCGCGCCGCTCTGGTAAATGTCGCGATACGGGAAGACGATGACGTTCGCTAGCTCCATCCACGCGGCGACGTCGCCGGAGTCGATGTACTCCGGCACCCACGTCACGGCCTGTTCGATGCCGAGTTTGCGTGCGAGGGCCTGATGCGCTTCGACGTCGAAGTCGTGAAACGGATATCCAGCCAGCACGAGACGCGCACCTGTGGACTGATGGACGCGCGGAAATGCCTGCAGCAGGACGTCGATCCCTTTGTAGTGCGACAGCGTTCCGAAGAAGAGCACGACGTTTTCGTCGGCGCCGATGCCGAGGCGTTTGCGCAATGCGGCGCCGTCGACGCCGGGCGTTCGCAACTCGCGAAAGATTTCCTCATTGCCGTGCACGATCACGCCAGTGCGTTCGTGCGGGATTCCGAACGACGCCATGAGCTCGGCGCGATTGCGCTCGAAATGCACGAAGACGACGTCGAATAATCGGTAAATGCGGCGATAGAACCACTGTCGCAATTTCGAATTCGAGAAGCCGCCGCCGGATTCATACGGTCGCACGTTGTGGCAGATGTCCGCGAATGTGCGCGCGTGACGGCGCAAGAGCATCAACGGAAAGAGATCGAAGGGAAAGCGGATGTCGCCGAGGAGGACGACGTCGGGATTGAGAGCGCGGACGTGGCGGATGAGGCGCAGCCATTCGGAGTAATACCGAATCGCACGGCCGATGCGTCGCACTTTGCGGAATTGAACCGCAAGAAACGAAGTCGATAAGCGCCCTGAGGGTTTTGGGTCCCACGTCTCGATGAAGCGATCGACGCGAAAGGGCTGCGGCAGATTCGCGAGCTCGTAGTGATCCTTTTCCGTGATCAGCGTGACGTCCGCGCCGAGGTCGTGCAGTGCGCGCGAAAGCTGATAGGCGTAATGGATCATGCCGCCTTTGCCGGCGAACTCGATGAAGACGATCTTCATTGCGCGACCTCCAGATAGATCGTTTCGAGCCGCCGGATCCACGCCTCGGTGGAGAACTGTTGTTCGGCGCGTTTGTGCGCGGTATCGCGCATCGCGACGTTGTCGGAGTCGAGGAGCGATTCGATTGCATTCGCGAGCGCGGCCGGATCATTCGGCGGCACGAGTCGTCCGGTGATGCCGTCGTCGACGATCTCCGGAATGCCGCCGACGCGCGTCGCGACGACGGGCAGACCCGCGGCCATCGCCTCGAGCAGCACGGTCGGAAACGCATCGTCGAGGCTCGGCAGCACGAACACGCTCGCCTCGGGCAGCAGCGTCTCGACGTCATTGCGATAGCCCATCCAGCGCACGCGATCGGCGATGCCGAGGCGCTGCGCGAGGTCCGTCCAGGCCTGACGCATCGGGCCGTCGCCCGCGATGATGAGCGTCGCATCTTTCACGCGGCGCATCGCCTCGAGCAGGACTTCGATGCCCTTGCCCGGACGCAACACGGACACAGTGATCAGCGTGCGCGACGTGTTCGTCGAACGTTTGAAGCGCTCGATTGAAATGCCGTTGTGCGCGACGATCAACTTGGCCGGATCGATGCCGCCGGCGGCGAGATATTTTTCGCGCAGTGCACCCGAGACGGCGATCGTCCGCGCGGCCCAGCGATTCAACGCGAAGCGCATCAACCGATCCTTGATGCGATCGCTGCCCCGCGCCGGCGGTGCGACGTGCAACGTCGCGACGCACGGGATGCGCGTGAGCCGCGAGAGCAGTGCGCCCCAGATCGACGCGTACGTGAGGTGCGCGTGGATCAGATCGAACTTGCGTTCGCGGGCGAGTGCGAGCAGTCGCCGAAACGCGCGAATGTCGCGAAGATTGCGTGCGCCGAGGTTGACGACGGTGATGTTGTCTTTGCGGAGCTCGTTCTCGATCGCGTTGCCGGCGATGGACGTCATGCACGCGATCGTGAGGTCATGCCGCGACTTGCGCGCGTACGACACGACGAGCGATTCCGCGCCGCCGACGGTGAGCGAGTCGATGAGCCACAACAACCGCACTACGCGAGATTCCTCAGGACGACGTCGACGAGTCCGCGGCGCAGGTACGCGGCGCGCCAACCGGTGCGAGCCGCCGCTCCGCCGCGCGCGAGAATCTGCAGCGCCTTCGCGGCGGTGAAGAGACGCAACGCGTCGCGGTCGAGCGGACGATCGCCGCCGAGGTAACCGTCGATGAATGATTGCGTGAGTCGCGGCAGCGAGCGGCGGAACAACGGATACGCGAACGGCAGCTCGAGCATCACGAGGAAGTACGCGACGTCCTCGAGCGGGAGGCCTTCGCGATACCCCTCGAAGTCGATGACCTCGACGCGCTGATCGCCGATGAAAATGTTGCCGGGCCAGTAGTCGCCGTGATGTCCGACGACGGGCAGCGATTGTTCCGCGACGCGCCCTTCGAGCGCGCGCAGTTTGTCGATCAGTGCGTCATGCTCGCGTCGGAGCCGGCCATCGGCCGCCGCGGCGAGATCGAGATCCTGCATCGCCAGCACGATGATTGCGGTGAGGAGATTGCGGCCGTCGTCGTCGACGCGCGTCGCTTCGTGCATCGCGCGCAGCCACGCGCCGGCGTTTCGCAGGGGCTCGCTCAGTTGCGACACGGCCTGTCCGCGATTGCGCGCGTCGCGCATCAGCACGTCGAGCGCGGTGCCGT
>DASVNL010000337.1:0-5266 GCA_036383875.1 Thermoanaerobaculia bacterium | reverse complement strand
GTGCGCAAGCTCGTCGTGCCGCGCGTCCTCGCGACCACGATGATGTTCCCGCTGCTCACCGTGATCTCCATCGCCCTCGGCATTCTCGGCGGGTTGTTGATTGCGGTCGCGAATCTGCATCTCAGCGCGAACTACTACCTTCGCAGCGTGATCGAGACCGTGAAGTACAACGACCTCGCGTCGGGCATCGGGAAGACGTTCTTCTTCGGATTCTCGACGTCGCTGATCGCCTGCTACAACGGCTTGCGCACGAGCGGCGGCGCGGACGGTGTGGGCCGCTCGACGACGGAGACCGTCGTCACCGGCGCGATCACCGTTTTGATCATGGACTTCTTTCTCACTAAGCTTTTCCTCTTCATCTTCTGATGACCGACACCATCACATTGACGGACCGGCGTGCGAGTCCACGCGGCGAGGATCGCCGCAGGGCGCCGCGCGAGCCGTTCGTCGAATTTCAGGACCTGCACAAGGCGTACGGCCCGAAGCAGGTTCTGCGCGGCGCGAGTCTGCAGGTCTATCGCGGCGAAGTGCTGGTCATCCTCGGCGGATCCGGCACCGGCAAGTCCGTCACCCTGCGACACATGCTCGGCCTCGAGGCTCCGGACTCCGGACGAGTCATCGTCGAGGAAGAAGACATCACCGATCTTCCTGAAGAGGAGCTGTACCGGATTCGCAAGAAATTCGGGATGCTCTTTCAGAGCGGCGCGCTGTTCGACTCGATGACCGTCTTCGAGAACGTCGCGTTTCCGTTGCGCGAGCACACGGACATGAGCGACGACGAGATTGCGCGCGCCGTGCGCGAGAAACTCGAGCTCGTGAATCTGCCGGGCTCGGAGCACCTCATGCCCGTCGATCTGTCCGGCGGCATGCGCAAGCGCGTCGGACTGGCGCGCTCGATCGTGCTCGATCCGAAAGTCATCCTTTATGACGAGCCGACCACCGGGCTCGATCCGATCACGTCCCAGACCATCAATGACCTCATCGTCGATCTGCAGACGAAGCTCAGCGTGACGTCGGTCGTGGTCACGCACGACATTCACTCGGCGTTCTCGGTCGGAGACCGGATCGCGTTTCTGAACCAGGGCGTGTTCGAATGGGTCGGTCCGATGGACGACGCGCGCGACAGCGATCACCCCAAACTGCGAGAGTTCCTGAAGGCCAGCGCCGTCGTTGCGGCGCAGCCGACGAAGAAGTCCTGATATGGCCAAGACGAAAACAGAGAAATCGACGCGGGTCGGACTGCTGGTGTCCGGTTCGCTGATCATCCTGATGGTGTTCCTCTTCTTCATCGGATCGGAGCAGAAGATCTTCGCCCGGAAGAACGAATACGAGGTGCGGCTGGAGAACGTGACCGGGCTGACCGAGGGGAATCCGGTGCGGATGTCGGGCGTGACCATCGGGACGATCCGCGACATCAAGCTGCCGTTCGACCCGAAACAGAAGCAGGTCGAGATCCTGGTGATGATCGACCGCAAGTACGCCGAGCGCGTTCGCGGCGACTCGCGCATCCGCCTCAAGAAACTCGGCCTCTTGACCGGCGACAGCTACATCGACGTCACGCCCGGCACGCCGCGATTCCCGCCGCTCGAGCCGGGATCGATCATCCCGTCGCAGCGCCAGACGGACGTCGAGGCGATCATCTCGTCGGGTGAAGATCTGATGGACAACTTTGTCCAGATTTCCTACTCGCTGAAGAACGTCCTGCAACGCATCGATCGCGGCGAAGGTCTTCTCGGCGAGCTCACCGTCGCGCCGGATACGAAACAGCGCGTCACCGACACGCTTCTCACGACGCTCAACAAAACCAACGCCGCGCTCACGCACATGGAGAGCGGCAAAGGCGTGCTCGGCAAGTTGATTTACGACGACGCCTACGCGGATCAGCTCACCGCATCGCTCGGCAGCGCATCGCAGTCGCTGGCCGCGATCACACTGAACGTGCAGCGCAGCTTCGAGAGCAACGACGGACTGATGCCGGCGCTGATGAACGATCCGCAGGCAAAGACGCGCGTGTACGAAGTCGTCGAGAACCTGCGCGTGACGTCGGACAACCTCGCGAAATTCACGTCGTCGATGCAGACCGGCCAGGGACTCGTCCCGCGACTGCTGAATGACAAGGAGTACGGCGACCAGGCGCTCACCGAGTTCACGACGCTCGTGAAGCAGCTCAACTCGGTCGTCGGCAAGATCGACAACGGCGAAGGGACCGCGGGGAAGGTCATCAATGATCCCGCGATCTACGAATCGATCAACGACATCCTGATCGGCATCAACGAGTCGAAGCTCCTGCGCTGGCTGATTCGCAATCGCCAGCAGTCGGGCATCAACAAACGGGCGGAGGAAACGCAGAAGGTGCCGTCCGCGCCGACGATGGAGCCGCCGCCGATCGAGCCAGTACCGCCGGTGGACGGCGTGGTACCACCGACAGTGACAGACACGACAGGAACACAGTGACGAAGCGCCGGCGGACCGCCGGCGCTCCTCTGTTACCATGCGCCCCGCATTTCGCCGCGCCCGGCCGGGACGCGCGCCTGAAAATCTGCCCTCGGAGGCTTCCTAGTGGATATCGCAGTCATCGGCACCGGATATGTCGGTCTCGTCACCGGTGCGGGCTTGTCGGACTTTGGCAACGACGTGATTTGCGTCGACGTCGACGTTCGCAAAATCGAGGCGTTGAAGAACGGCGCCATTCCGATCTACGAGCCGGGCCTCGACAAGCTCGTCAGCAAGAACGTGACCGAGGGGCGGCTTCGCTTCACGACGGATCTCTCTGAGGCGATTCGTTCGGCGCGCGCGATCTTCATCGCCGTCGGCACTCCGCCGAAAGCGGACGGTTCGGCAGACCTTCGCTACGTCGAAGAAGTCGCGAACTCGATCGCGCAGCACATGAACGGTCCGAAGCTGATCATCACGAAGTCGACCGTTCCGATCGGCACGGGCCGGATGATCGAGAAGATCATCGAGTCGCACAACACCGGCCATCGCGCGTCGATCGTCTCGAATCCCGAGTTCCTCCGCGAAGGCTCCGCGATCGAAGACTTCATGAAGCCGGACCGCGTCGTCATTGGCGCATCCGACACTGAAGCCGCAGAGATGATGAAAGAGATCTACGCGCCGCTGCACTCGCTCGAGATTCCGTTCGTCGTGACGAACGTCGAGTCGTCGGAGCTGATCAAGTACGCCGCGAACGG
Source organism: Thermoanaerobaculia bacterium (assembly GCA_036383875.1). Lineage (GTDB taxonomy): Bacteria > Acidobacteriota > Thermoanaerobaculia > Gp7-AA8 > Gp7-AA8 > QHVT01. The sequence continues at coordinate 2,075 of DASVNL010000337.1, read as the reverse complement.
GTTCCTCGCGACGAAGATCACGTTCATCAACGAGATCGCGACGGTGTGCGAGCGCGTCGGCGCGAACGTGCAGGACGTCGCGATCGGCATGGGTCTCGACTCGCGCATCGGTCCGAAGTTCCTGCAGGCCGGTCCCGGATTCGGCGGCTCGTGCTTCCCGAAAGACACCTCGGCGATGGCCGACATCTCGCGACGCCACGGCTACGAGTTTCAGATCATGGAAGCGGTGCTGCGCGTCAATGACAGCGTGAAGCTGCGCATGATCGACAAGATCATCGAAGCGGCCGGGGGCGACGTGAAGGGCAAGACGATCGGCATCCTCGGGCTCGCATTCAAGCCCGAGACGGACGACATGCGCGACTCTCCCACGATCCCGGTCATCAAGGGACTGCAGGAGCGCGGCGCAACGATTCGCGCGTACGACCCGCAGGCGGCGGAGAACGCGAAGTCGATGTTCGAGAACGTCACGTACTGCGATGACGCGTACACGACGGCCGAGGGCGCGGATGCGCTCGTGCTGGCGACGGAGTGGAACGAGTTCCGCGCGCTGAATTTCGATCGCATTCGCAAAGCGCTGCGCGAGCCGGTCGTCGTCGACTTGCGCAACGTCTACGACCCGCACCGCATGGCCGGGCTCGGATTCCGCTATACGTCGGTCGGCCGTGCCGAAGACGTACGCACGCAGCTCGAACAGAAGCACTGAGGACAACCATGGGGCGTGCACTGATCACCGGCGGAGCCGGGTTTCTCGGCTCTCATCTTTGTGAGCTGTTTCTCGAGCGCGGTCATGAAGTCGTCTGCATGGACAACTTCATCACCGGCTCGCCCGAAAACATCAAGCATCTATTCGGTCGTGATGGATTCCTGTTCATCAAGCAGGACGTCACGCACTACATCCACATCGACGGTCCGCTCGACTACGTGCTGCATTTCGCATCGCCGGCGAGCCCGATCGACTATCTCGAAAAGCCGATCCAGACGCTGAAGGTCGGCTCGCTGGGCACGCACAAAACGCTCGGCGTCGCGAAGGACAAGAAGGCGCGATACCTTCTCGCCTCGACGTCCGAGACGTACGGCGATCCGCTCATCCATCCGCAGAAGGAAGACTACTGGGGCAACGTGAATCCGGTCGGTCCGCGCGGCGTGTACGACGAGGCGAAGCGATTCGCCGAGGCGATGACGATGGCGTATCACCGCTTCCACGGCGTCGAGACGCGCATCGTGCGCATCTTCAACACGTACGGCGAGCGGATGCGCGTCAACGACGGCCGCGTCGTGCCGGCGTTCATCTCGCAGGCGCTGCGCGATGAGCCGCTGACGGTGTTCGGCGACGGATCGCAGACGCGCTCGTTCTGCTACGTGTCCGATCTGATCGAAGGGATCTATCGTTTGATGATGTCGGAAGAAGTGATGCCGACGAACATCGGCAATCCGAGCGAGATGACGGTGCTGCAGTTCGCGCAGGAGATCAAACGCCTGACGGGCACGAACGCGCCGATCGAGTTCCGCCCGCTGCCCGAGGACGATCCGAAGATCCGCCGCCCGGACATCACGAAGGCGCGCACGCTCCTCGGATGGGAACCACGCGTCCCGCTCGAAGAAGGTCTGACGCGTACGATCGAGTACTTCCGCAAAGGGTTGTAGCTCGTCCCATTTTCGAACAGTCGCATCCCAGCGACGAACACGCATTCGCGCGTAACTCGTTGAGTTTGCGTTGAAAGCGCGTGGCACTTGCGTTGCGGTAGAGGCGGCCACTCGATGGACGTCCAACGACCCGATCTCGCAAATGCGCGGCGCCGGAAGCGGCTGATCATCGCCGCGATCGTGGCCACGCTCATCGCCGTCGCGGCGCTTGGCGTGTCGCGATTGAAGCCGGCCGCGCCGGAGGTGGATCGCGCCGGATTGTTCATCGACACCGTGAAGCGTGGCTCGATGGTGCGACAGGTCCGGGGAACCGGAACGCTCGTGCCCGAGGATGTGCGCTGGATTCCGGCGCAGACCGAGGCGCGCGTCGAACGCATTCTCGTGCGGCCGGGAAGCGCCGTGAATGCCGGCACGGTGATCCTCGAATTGAG
>DASVNL010000336.1:0-13990 GCA_036383875.1 Thermoanaerobaculia bacterium | reverse complement strand
GCGACCGTGACTATCCTCGGAACCGTCTTCGTCGCGCCACTGGCGCGAATACGACATGAAATTGCGGAAGCGGCCGCGCTCGTGATCGAACGCGTAGTTCACGAATCCCAGATAGCGCGAAGCGAGCACGCGCACAATGCGCGGGTCGAATGACCCTGCGTCTTCAATGAGCGTCATCAGCAGCAACGCGCGTGCATTGTCGTCGACGCAATAGCCTTCCTCGAGACGCGGCACATCGTAGGTCGCGTGCTGAAGAATGCCTGTTCCGTCCGTCATGACTTGGACGTGATCGAGATTGATCTGCGGCAATTCGACGGGACGCGTCGCCAGCGTTCTCGCGCGAAATTCAGTGCGCAGACGTTGCGTCTGATCGGATCGCGCGCGATCGAACGTGCGCAGGTATGCATGCGCCACCGACGGCCAGCGCATCGCGCGACCGTGAGCCGCGGCGCGGTCTCGATATCCCGCCCGTTTCTCCGGATCATCGAGCAATCCCACGATTCCCGTGGCGATCGCAGACGCATCTCGGAACGGAACGAGCACGCCGCGCTCGTCGGCCAGCAATTCCTTTGCGTAGGCGTACGGCGTCGAGATGGTCGGCTTGCCGGCGCCGAGTGCGTACGCCAGAGTTCCGGATGTGATCTGTTCCGGATTGAGGTAGGGCGTGATGTAGATGTCCGACGCGGCCAGGAATTCCGAAAGCTCGGAACGGCTGACGAAGCGGTTGTGAAAAATTACATTGCTCTGGACGCCGAGGCGTTTGACGCGATCTTCGAGCATCAGACGGTAGGCTTCGCCGTGACGTTCAATGATGTGCGGATGCGTCGCGCCGAGGACGATGTACACGGCGTCGGGATAATGCGAGAGCACTGTGGGCAGTGCGTCGACGACATACTCGATTCCCTTGTCGGGCGACAACAATCCGAACGTGAGAATGAGCGGACGTCCTTCGACGCCGAGGCGATTCTTGCTGCCGGCGAACGGAATGTTTGGGATTCCGTGAGGAATCACATCCACTTTATCGGGATCGACGCCGTGCACGTCGCGCAGCAAATCCGCAGCGCCGGCGGTCATCACAATGAGCCGGTCCGACAATGCGGTGAGCTCGTCCATGACCCGGCGCTGATGCAGATTCGGCGTCGCCAGCACTGTGTGCAGCGTCGTCACGATCGGCATGCGCAATTCGCGCAGCAGCGGGAGCAGGTGACTCCCGGCCTTCCCGCCGAAAATCCCGTACTCGTGTTGCACGGAGATCACGTCGACGGCGTTGACGTTCAGAAAATCTGCGGCGCGTACATAGGCATCGACGTCGCCGTCGGCGAGCTCGAAGCGGACGCGATCCGGATAGGCATAGCGACGCTGGCCGTCATTCATGGCCAGAACCAGACAATCGAGATCGGGTGCGACGGAACCGATGGCATCGGTCAGATCGGTGGTGAATGTGGCGATGCCGCAATGACGCGGCAAATGATTCCCCAGCACCGCGATCCGGCGAATGCTTCGTTCCTCGGACATAGAGTCTTCCCTTCGAGTCAGCAGCGATCTTTGACGATCGCCTGGGCCTGTCGCTCGAGCGACTCGCAACAGGTCGTATAAAGCGAATCGAACCAGCCGTTCTCGCGCGCGTGAATGCTCACGGAGATCACGGACTGGCCGTGTTCGTCACAGCGAAGATTTCCCGCGCGCTCGAGGCGTTCGGTCAAACGCTCGCGCAATGTGGGACGGCCGCGATCGACGACTGTGATCTGCATGATGGTGGCGATCGCGTTCATGTGGCGCTCACCGTCTGTGCATCGCGACGCGGCGGCAGCATCACGTGCCAGCGCGCGACAGTGGCTTCCGGCAAGACGAACTCGAACGTCTGACTGCTCGAGCGAATGCGGAGCACTTTGCCGTTCGGCGGAACCGATCCGGTGGCGAGCTCATTGTCGTATTCGATCTCGCGCACCCATTGCAGGTCGATCGACGCTTCCATGTCCGCGTTCTCATAGAAGAACGTGGACGGCGTCACAGCGAGTGCGACTTCGAGATGGCGATTGCCGTCGAAATACTCGCCGCGTCCGACCATGCGCGAACTGGCGCGCCGTTTTTCATTGAGCGCGAGAATCCGATCCGTACCGAATCGGCGAAACAGGTTCCAACCCAGAATTGCCACCACGACTATCGCCGCGAGCGTGAGCCATACCATCATGAAGACCTCCGGGATATGAAAACGGGAGAACGGCCGCAACGGCCGTTCTCCCGGTAGGTGTTGAAATCAGTGGCGGACGGCGTCCGCATTACGCGGCTTCGCTTCGTTGACCTTCAGCATCTGGCCGTGCACGTCGCGGCCGTCGAGACCGGTGATCGCGGCGCGCGCATCATCGGCGCTGGTGAACTCGACGAAGCCGAACCCCTTCGACACCCCGGTGCTGCGCTCGGTGGCGACGTTCGCCGAAATCAGCGCGCCAAACGGAATCGCGAGCTCATTGAGCTGCGCATCAGTGACCTGTTTGGAGAGATTTCCTACGTACAATTTCATTTGAGGCTCCTTGACCGGCCGGGCCGGCGGCTCCTGAACACACTGAGTGCGCGCTGGAGGCTTGGGAGTCTAAGAGGGGTGAGTCCAGAGAATCTGACTTAGTTCAGACGGACTGAATCGCAGGGAAAGTTCCCCGACGGAATCCCACCATACGCGCATCGCTGCGGAATGTACACACAATCAGCCGCAGGGCTCGGTTCTATGTGCGCGTCGCGACGACGACGTCCTGGTATTCCGCGCCCACACTGCGACGCCAACTGCCCGGTGCGTATTGCGCAATGTGAAACCCGGCGTCGATGAACGTCTGCAACAACCACTGTGCATCGAACGCGACTGCCGCCTCCGGATTTTCGGCGTCGGCGTACATCCCTTCCGGAAATGCGACGCGAAAATCGGGATCGGTCGGACGCTCAGTCATGAGCTCGCGCGATTGTTCATCGAGCACAAAGAACGTCGCATAAAGACGTCCACCGGGCGCGAGCGTGCGCGCAATTTCCCGCAAATAGTGCGTCGCTGCCGCGGGCGTCAAATGCGTGAACAGCGACGTCGCAATGGCGAGCGTGAACGCGCCGTCCTTCCACGGAAAGCGGAACTCCTCCGACTTCACGGCGCCGGTCGGGTTGTAGAGCGAACTGTGCAGGTCGAAGTGGTGGAAGCGAAAACGTTTGGGATCCAATCCAAGCGACTTGCGACAGAGATCGACGTAAACCGCGAGCGTGTCGAAGCCGTCGTAGGTGCTCTTGTCGTCGAGCGATTGTGCGAGCGGCCAGGCGACGCGGCCGAGGCCGGAGCCGATGTCGAGAACGTGCTCGGTGGGATGCAGATCGGCGAGGCGTTGCAGCAGTCCGACCGTGTGCTGTCCGACGGCCCAGAAGTCGCCGGGTCCGACGCCATGCAGGAGGTGAGACGGCAGTTCCGGCGGGGCGACGTTCGTCGTCACTACTTCCCTGCCCTCGCGAGATCCGCCGCGTCATTGAGCATCGTGTCGATGCGCTCCTGGCGCTGCACGATGCCGTCCGGCGGCGCCCCGCCGGTGCGAATCGACGCGTCGAGCTCGGACACGAGTCCGCGCAGCTCGCTCAATGCCGTGCGCGTCTTCGTGAACGATTCCTCAGCGCCACTGCACTGCGCCTCGGCCGCATTGATCTTCGAGTCGACGTCGGAGCGGAAGCCCGACCACGCATTCAGGTCGTACGGCGGATTCACGAAGCGGCCGATGCCATTCGCCCACGTGTTCGCCGCGCTCTCCGCACTGCCGACGCACGACGAATCGGCGTTGCGCTTGCCGGTTGCGCTGGCCTTCGAGCCGCCGAAGTTCTGATTCTTCGCCCACGGCAGCACGACTTTCCACACCGCGACGACGATCGCGAGAGCCACGATCCACTTGATGACGCGACTGAGATCCATGGGCGGGCATTGTACCGGCGCACGCTAGAATCGCCAGCCGATGCGCGACGCGTGGTTTGCGCGACACCTCGCCTGTCCCGATTGCCGGCGTCCGCTCGATCCTGCGAGCGCGTGCGCCTGTGGTTTCGCGATTCGCGCGCAAACGCCGCCGGACCTTCGCCCGCAGAATCCCCAGCCGCGCGAACAGACGATTCGCATCGGCTCGAGCGCGCCCGCCGATCTCGCGAACGTGCTGATCGAGCGTCCGCGCAACACGTACGACGGTCCGCCCGCGATGCGCGACTCGTCGCAGTTGTTCTCCGCCGCGAGCGCGTGGATCCGTCCCGGCGCCAATTTCCTGGACCTCGGCTGCGGTCCGCGCGATCAGGCGATTCCCGCCGAACACCACGGCGTGAACTACGTCGGACTCGATTGGAGCTCGCGCAACGCCGACCTCCTCGGCGACGCGCACGCGATTCCGTTTCAGGACGCGACCTTCGACGTCGTCTTCTCGTACGCCGTGCTCGAACATCTCTACGATCCGTTCGTCGCGGTGCGCGAAGTCGCGCGGGTCCTGAAGAGCGGCGGCGTGTACTTCGGCGGAGTGTCGCAGGGCGAGCCGTTTCACGACTCGTACTTTCATCACACCGCATTCGGCGTATTGAAAGTGATGCGCGACGCCGGACTGCGCGTCGAGCGGCTGTGGCCGTCGTACGACACGCTGCACGCGCTCTCGCGGATGGGGCGCTACTCGCGCGCGATGCGCGTAGTCATCGAAGCCGTGCATCGGCTCGATCGCGCGCTGCCGTTTCTCGCGCCGCGCAAGCATTTTCAATGGTCCGCGCGAGAGAAAGCGATCGACGAGCTCCACCGTGCCGCCTCGATTTTATTTGTGGCAATGAAGCCGTGATCGCCTAACATGCCCGCAGAGGTCCAGGCGGTCAAACCCACATCCGGAGTCCAATCGATGTTTCGAGTCCTTTCGCGCGCACTCGCGCTCGTCGTGTTTCTTTTTTCCCTCTCGCTTTCCGCGGCTGAAGTCTGGGACGGCGCGCCGTTCTCGTCCGATCCGAAAGCGCTGCTCGCCGCGGCGAATGCGGTCACGCCGGCGAAGCCCGAGGAGGGCGTCATCATCCTGCTGGATGAGAACGTCGTTCGCTTCGAGGCGGACGGCCGTGCGACGAGCACGCAGCGCCTGATCTATCGCATCACCGACGAGAGTCAGGTCGATGGCTGGGCCACGATCGAGACGTCGTGGCAGCCGTGGTATCACGAGCATCCGCAGGTCGACGCGCGCGTCGTGACCGCGGACGGCGCGGTGCATCGCCTCGATCCGAAGTCGTTCGGCGCCGGCGATGCGGAAGACGAGCCGGACATGTTCAGCGACACGCGCATCCTCAGCGGCCCGATCCCCGCGGTCGCCGTCGGATCGGTCGTCGAGCAGACCATCACCTATCGCGACAAGAACCCGCTCCGCGACACCGGCCTCGCCGATCGTCAGCGGTTCGGACGCTGGGTGGAGACGCGGCAGTCGCGACTCCTGATCGAATATCCGTCGACGCTCGAAGTGAAGCTCGTCAACAAGACCGAGCCGCGCATCGAGGCGCAGCGCAGCGAGGCCGATGGCGTCACGCGACTGCTGTTCGAAACCGGACCGCGTCCTGCGCTCGAGCGGATGGAGTGGTACACGCCTCCCGGCGAAAGCGCGTGGTCGTACGTCGCGTGGACGACGGGCAAGTCGTGGCAGACCGTCGCGCAGCGCTACAGCGAGATCGTCGACGAGAAGATCGGCGACCTCGGCTCCGTCGCGAAAGTGACCGCCGCCGCAGTCGGCGATGCGAAAGACAAGCGCGAGAAAATCCGCCGCATCCTGGCCGCGCTCGAGCGCGACATCCGTTACGCGGGCGTCGAGTTCGGCGAAGGTTCGATCTTCCCGCGCACGCCCGTCGAGACGCTGCGCAACAAATACGGCGACTGCAAAGACAAGGCGACGCTGCTCGTCGCGATGCTGCGCCAGGCGGGCATCCCCGCGCACACGGTGCTCATCAACTCGGGCTGGAGCAATGACGTCGAGCCCGATCTTCCCGGCCTCGGGCACTTCAATCACGTCATCGTCCTCACCGACGGCGAAGACGGCATCTGGATCGATCCCACCGACGAATTCGCGCGCGCGGGCGAATTGCCGGATTCCGATCAGGGACGCATGGTGCTCGTCGCGAAGAACGACACCACCGCGCTCGTGCGCACGCCGATCTCCGACTCCGCGGTCAATCGCTCCGTCGAGACGCGCGAGTTCTTCCTCGCCGAAGACGGCAAGGCTCGCATCATCGAAACGAACGAGTACTACGGCAGCGACGAGCGCACCAACCGTCGCTACTACAACTCCACCGACGCGAAGTCGACGGGCGAGCAGATGAAGTCGTACGCCGAACAGGCGTATCTCTCGAAGAACCTCGTGAAGTGGGAGAAGAGCGACGCGCGCGATCTCACCAAACCGTTCGTCGTCACGATCGAGATGAAGGACGCGCAGCGCGGCACGACGTCGGGCGGCGAGGCGGCGATCGGCATCTTCTGGTCGCGACTCACCGGCGATCTGCCGGGCGAGTTCCGCGTCAGCACCGAGGCGCGGGAGAAGGCGGAAGGCAAGCCGCGTCAGCGCGACTACTTCTTCCCGAAGCCGTACGTCCTCGAGCTCAACTACATCATTCATCCGCCGATCGGCTACGAGCCGCGCACGATTCCGGAACCGGAGACGCTGAAGCTCGGCACCGCGACGATCACGAAGTCGTACAAGGTCCGCGAAGACGGAGTCGTCGTCGCGAACTACAAGATGGACTCGGGTCCGCGACAGATCACCGCCGCGCAGTACGAAGAGCTGCGCGAGGCCGTCGTCAAACTGAATGAAGAGAAAGCCTTCCTCTTCTACTTCGACCAGAAAGGCCGCAAGTTCCTCGAAGAAGGCGAAGTCGGCAAGGCCGTCGCAGAGTTCCGCCGCATCGCCGATCTGCATCCGAAGGAAGGGCTGCATCGCGCGGACGTCGCCATGGCGTTGCTCTCCGGCGGACTCGGTGCTGCCGCTCGCCGCGAGGCGAAGCGCGCCGTCGAGATCGAGCCGAAGTCGGCGCGTGCGCAGGCGACGCTCGCGTACGTCCTGTCGAACGATCTGATCGGACGTCCGATGCGCAGCGGCGCCGATGTGAAGGGCGCGATTGCGGCGTATCGCAAGGCGAAGGAGCTCGATCCGAAAGATCTCGGCAATCGCTCGCAGCTCGCGTTCACGCTCCAGCACTCCGATGACGGCGTTCGCTACGCCGATCCCGCGCGTCTCGACGAAGCGATCGCCGAGTACATCGCGATCAAGAAAGACATCGAGGAAGTCGACAAGACCGCCGTCGATCGCGAGCTGATGGCGCTGTACTGCCATCGCGCGAAGTGGGATGAGCTGAAGAAGCTCCTCGCCGAAACGACGGACACGCAGTCGAAGGACACGTTCAAGCTCGTCGTCGCAGGCGCGAGCGAAGGCGGCCCGGCCGCTGTTACCGCGGCGTCGCAGATTCCGCTCGCGCAGCGTCGCGAGGCGATGACCGGCGCCGGCGGTGTTCTCATGATCCTGCGTCACTACCCCGCAGCGGCCGATCTGCTCAGCGCGGCCGCGCAGGGCGCGCCGAACGCCGCGGAGATCCGCGCGCAGGCGGACATGATTCGCAAGACCATCCGCCACGAAGACGTGAAGCTCGATCCGACCGACGCGGCGTCGCTGATGCGCTCCGTGTTCCTCGATCTCTTCACCAACAACGCGACCGTCGAAGAGCTGAACAAAAAGTACGCGACGGCCGACGTCGCCGAGGTGTTCGGCGAGGATGGGTTGAAAGATCGCGCGCGTCGCGAGCGTGGCTTCGACGCGAATGCCGCGAAGCGCATGCTGCAGCGACGTGACGCGCAGGCGAAGGTCGTCGCCGATCTCGCCATCTCCGCGTTCACGTTCCAGAAGGACGGCGACGAGAACGTCGGCGTGCGTCTGCGCGGACGTTCGCCGGGCGGCATGCAGCAGCAGCCCGAGTTCACCGCGTACATCGTGCGCGAGAACGGGCAGTATCGCGTCGCCGCGACCGGCGACTCACCGGCGGAGTTCGGACTGCGCGCGCTGAAGCTCGCGGAGAAGAACGAAGTCACCGCGGCGCGTCAGTGGCTCGACTGGGCGCGCGAACACGTCAGCGGCGGCAGCGACGATCCGGTCGGCTCCAGCCCTTTCGCGGCGCTCTGGTCGCGCGGCAAGGAAGCGACGTCGGATGAAGTGCGACTCGCGGCGGCGCTGCTGCTGCCGGATACGAAAAAGTCCGCGGAGCTTGCGCTCCCCGTGCTCGAAGCCGCACGTCCCACGGCGAGCCCCGAGACGCAGTGGCGCATCGATCAGGCGATGCTCGCCGCGTATCAGGTGCTCGAGCGCTGGGAAGACTCGCTCAAACTCGCGGATCGCCTGATCGAGAAGTTCCCCGACTCCGGCCGCGCGTTCGCGTCGTCGATGCTCGCGCTGAACAAGCTCAATCGTCACGATGAGCTGCATGCGCGCGCGAAGGCGCGCCTCGAGAAGATGCCCGGCGACATGACCGCGCTGCAAGCCCTCGGCAGCGACGCACTGCATCACGAGACCTACGCCGACGCGATGAAGTACTTCGGCCTCGTGCTCGATCGCGCGAACGCGACCGCGGGCGACTACAACGATCACGCGTGGGCCGCGGTGTTCACGAAGTCCGACATGAACACGGCGCTCGAGCACGCGCGTCGTGCGGCGGATCAGGAGCCGAGCTCGTATGCGATCCTGAACACGCTCGCGGTGGTTTACGCGGAGCAGGGCAATTCGTCCGAGGCGCGCGACACGCTGCTCAAGAGCCTCGAGCAACTCGATGACGACCAGCTCACGCCGTCCGACTGGTACGTCGTCGGACGCATCGCGGAGAACTACGGAATCCTCGATGCGGCAGCCGAGGCGTACAAGAACATCCCGAAACCCGAGGAGCCCGGCGGGACGACGTGGGTGCTCGCACAGCAGCGACTCAAAGAGATGAAGTAATGTGATGAGCGGCGGCCCTGGTCAAACGACGAGGGCCGCCGCTCATCCTTCATGCTCGACTATCACCGCACCCTCCTCGACGACGAGACGCGCACGAACGCGCTCCGCGAAGCAATCTCGCGCGTCGTCCGCAACGGCGACGTCGTCGCCGACCTTGGCGCCGGCACCGGCATCCTCTCATTCTTCGCGTGCGACGCCGGTGCGCGTCGCGTGTTCGCCATCGAGCGCGAGCATCTCGCCGACGTCGTGTCGTTCTTGTCGCGACATCTCCGTCACGCCGATCGCGTGACCGTGCTGCACGACGTCTCGACCAACGTCGAGTTGCCCGAGCTTGCGAACGTCTTGATCACCGAGACCATCGGCGCGGCGGGACTCGACGAGAACATCATCGGCTTCGTCATCGACGCGCGGAAACGATTGCTGCGCGAAGACGCGACCATCCTTCCGCGTTCGATCTCCCTCATCGCGACGCCAGCAGACATTCACGAGCAGTATCAGCGTCACGTCGGATTCTGGGGCGAGGCGCAGGGCGGCTACGACTTCTCCCCGCTGCGCGTTTTCGCGTCGAACTCCATGCTTCTGCTGCACATCAAAGCCGAGTCGCATCTCGCGAAGCCGGCGGAGCTCGTGAACGTCGACCTCACGACCGTCGAATCGACGCTCGTCGACGGCAGTGCGACGTACGTCACTACGCGCAGTGGCACCGTGCACGGCTTCGCGCTCTGGTTCCGCGCGATGCTCGTCGACAACATCGTGCTCACCAATCGCGAGAAACATTCGCCGTCGTGGTCGCAGGCCTTCTTTCCGCTCGAGGAGCCGGTCAAGGTCAAGCCCGGGACGACCATCACGCTCGACCTGCAGTCCGATGACGGCAAGTCATGGCGGTGGCGCGGCAACGTCGGCGACGTCGCGTTCGATCAGATGACGGTGCTCAACCGGCCGCCCTGCTTCAAACCGGAGTGACGATGAAGGCGTGACGATGAAAGCGATTTTGGCGCTCGACCAGGGCACGACCAGCTCGCGGGCGATTCTCTTCGATCGCAACGGCGCGGTGCTGGCCATCGCGCAGCGCGAGTTCCAGCAGTTCTTTCCGCAGCCCGGCTGGGTCGAGCACGATCCGGACGAGATCTGGGAAACGCAGATCGGCGTCGCGGCGGAAGTCATCGCGAAAGTGCCCGGCGTCGAAGTCGTCGCGATTGGCATCACCAATCAGCGCGAGACCACGATCGTGTGGGATCGCGCGACGGGACGCGCGCTCCATCGCGCGATCGTCTGGCAGGATCGGCGCACGGCGGAGATCTGCGACCAGCTGCGGCAACACGAGACGTTGTTCCGCGATCGCACGGGACTCGTGCTCGACGCGTACTTTTCGGGAACCAAGCTGCGCTGGCTGCTCGATCACATCGAGCACGATGGCGACCTCGCATTCGGCACCGTCGACTCGTGGCTGATCTGGAAGCTGACGAATGGCCGCGTGCACGTCACGGACGTGACGAACGCGTCGCGCACGCTGCTCTTCGACATTCATCGCGCGACGTGGGATCCGGAGCTCTGCGCGATTTTCGGCGTCGCCGAGTCGATGCTTCCCGCGGTCTGCGCGTCGAGCGGATTCATCGCCGAGACCGCGAGTGGCTTGCCGATTCCCGCGGGCATTCCGATCGCCGGCGTCGCGGGCGATCAGCAGGCCGCGCTCTTCGGCCAGCGCTGCATCAGCGCGGGGATGGCGAAGAACACGTACGGCACCGGCTCGTTCCTCGTGATGAACACCGGAGAGTCCGCGGTCGCGTCGGAGCACGGACTGCTGTCGACGATCGCGTGGCAGATTCCGAACGAGCCGCGCTGCTACGCGCTCGAAGGGAGCGTGTTCGTCACCGGCGCTGCAGTGCAATGGCTGCGCGATGGATTGGGCATCATCAAACATGCGTCGGACATCGAAGCGCTCGCGGCGTCGGTGAGCGACAGCAACGGCGTCGTGTTCGTCCCCGCGTTCACGGGACTCGGCACGCCGCACTGGGATCCGCACGCGCGCGGCACGATCACGGGCCTCACGCGCGGTGCGACGTCCGCGCATCTCGCACGCGCGACGCTCGAAGCGATCGCGCTGCAGAGCAACGACGTGCTCGAAGCAATGCGCCGCGACTCGGGCATCGAGTTGAAAGAGCTGCGCGTCGACGGCGGCGCATCCGCGAACGATCTGCTCATGCAACTGCAGGCCGATCTCGCGAACATCCCGGTCGTGCGTGCGTCGACGACGGAGACGACTGCACTCGGCGCCGCGTATCTGGCCGGCATCGCGGTGAGTTTCTGGACCGCGACTGAAATCGACGCGCAGTGGCAGGCGGAGAGGACATTCATGCCCCGAATGAAGGACGCCGAACGCGACGCGAAACTCGCGGAATGGCGCGCTGCTCTCGTGTGCGCGAAGAATCCTGGCTTGCGAACTCGTGCGTGAAACCTGCAACAGACGGCAACGTTAGAATCGGAGACGACATGCGCCATTTGTCATTCGCACTTGCATTCATCCTTCTCTCGTTCACTGCAACAGCGCAGGAAGAGAGCGCGCAGTTGCGGCGGAATCGCACCGACTGGACGACGTACGCCGACAAGGGCTGCGTCGGCGGCGATCAGTGCCGCACCAAACGCCTGCGCGTCACACTCGAAGACCGTCCCGTCATCGCGGTTCGCTTCACCGCGCACGATCAGATCGGCACGAAGGCCGAGGGCGTGCTGCGCGTGAAGATCGACGGCAACACGATCAAGGACTACCTCGACATCCCGCGCCGTGGCGAGACGTTCACCGTCGACGTCGATGAGTTGACGGGCCGCGCGCTCGTATTCGAGCCGGTCAATGACGACGAAGTCGAGATCAGCGACATCGCGGTTCTGTACGGCCGCAACACGATTCGCCGCGATCCTCCCCGCGGTGGCGGTGGCAGCGGACGTCCCGGCAACTGGGGCGGCTCCGGCGGCGGCTGGCGTCCGTATCCCCGCGCCGCGGCGTGCATCGGCGGAACGGAATGCCGCAAGAACGGCAACCGCATCACCATCGCTCTCGAAAACGCCCCGGTCCTCGGCGTTCGCTTCTACGCGCACGACAGCATCGGCACGCGCGCTGACGGCCGCCTCACTGTCCGCATCGACGACACGAACGTCGCCTGGTTCGTCGACATCAAGCGCGAAGGCCGCACGCACGACTTCGACGTCGACAGCGTGAGCGGCTCGAAGCTCATCATCGAGACCGCGAGCGACGACGAAGTCGAAGTGAAGGACATCGAAGTGATGTACGGACGCCGCGGCAGCGGTGGTGGCAGCGGCGGCGGCTACGGTCGCGGCGAAGTGCGCCACGAAGGCGACTGCATCGGCGGCGATCAGTGCGGCGGCAAACGCGCGCGCATCCGCATCGCCATCGACGGCCGCGCGGTCGAGCAGATCCGCTTCTACGCGCGCGACGACATCGGCACGCGCGCCGGCGGCGAGCTGCGCATCCGCATCGACGACGAAGTGGTCGAGAACTACATCGACATCCCGCGCGAGGGAAAAACGTTCACGATCGACGGGCACAACATCGCGGGCGACTACCTGTACATCGAGCCGGCCGAGGATGATGAGGTGGACATCAAGGACATCCGGATTACCTTCCGGGACTAACTCGATCGCGCTTGCACTTCCGGGCGAGTCGCGGCACTCTTCAGACGGTCCTGATGAGAGTCGCACTCGCCCGATTTGTCTGCGTCGTGCTCGTCGCGCTTGCAGTGCGTGCGGAGCATCGCGGACTGCCGGTGCTGACCGTCCTCCCGACCTCGCAGCACCACGGCGGCGCGCAGACGTTCGACGTCACGCAGGACGCGCGCGGCATCCTCTACTTCGGCAACCTCGCGGGCGTGATGACCTACGACGGCGCGTGGTGGCGAACCATCACGCTGCCGAATGACTCCGCCGTTTTCTCCGTCGCCAGCGACACCGCCGGACTCGTCGCCGTCGGAGGCATCGACGAGCTCGGATACCTTGCGATCTCGCCCGACGGCACACTCGCCTATCACTCGCTGATCAGCCAGTTGCCCCCGAACGCGCGCGCCGTCGGCGAAGTGCGCGGCATCTGCACGACCGGCCGCGGCTTCGTCTTCACCGCCGAAAGCGCAACGATCGAATGGAACGGCGGCTCGCCGCGCGTCATCCCGCCGATCGGGACTACGCCGCCACTGCGTTGCGACGTCATCGACGGGATGATTCATCTCTGGGGTGTCGACGGTCTGCTGCGACTCGAGAACGGTGCGCTCGTGCGCGCGGGACTCGAAGGCACGATCATCGACGCGGCCGTCGACGGTGGCGGACGCGCGATCGTCGCGGTGCGCAACGAAGGACTGGTCGCCGTGCGCAACGGCGCCGTCGAACCGTTCGCGCCGGAAGGGAGCGAGTGGCTGCGCGGCAAGCGCGTGACCGACGCATGCCGACTGCGCGACGGACGCATCGTCGTCGCGACGCGCGAAGACGGCGTGTTGATTCTGCGCGCGGACGGCGGCGTCGACGAGATCATCGACTCTGCCGCCGGACTCCCCGACGAAGTCCTCGGCGCCGCCATGCCTGATCGCGAAGGCGCGCTCTGGCTCGCGTATCACGGCCCGATTGTGCGCGTCGATCTCGCGTCGCCAGTGACGGTGCTCGACCGGCGGCGCGGAGTGTTCGGCAACGCGAACAGCATCCAGTCGCACGACGGCAAACTCTGGCTCACCACCTCGCACGGACTCTTCGTCATCGACGCGCCCGGTGCGACTGCGCGCCGCGTGAGCGGCGTCGCCGCACCGGCGTGGTCGACGATGCCCGACGGCGACGCGATGCTCGTCGGCACCGGCGACGGCATCTATCGACTGCAGGATGGAAGGACGCCGGAGCGCATCGCCGGAACGCAGGATCTCGCGGTCTACGACCTCGTCCCCTCGCCCTCCGATCCGCAACGCGTCTGGCTCGGCACGCGGACATCCCTCGGCAAGCTCGAACGCAGCGGCAGCGGCTGG
>DASVNL010000335.1:0-5245 GCA_036383875.1 Thermoanaerobaculia bacterium | reverse complement strand
GATCAAGCCCGGCCACTCCGCGGCGCTCTTCCAGCTCGGCCTCATCGAAGAGAAACGCCAGCACACCGATCGCGCGATCTCGCTCTTCGCGAAGGCGTACGCGATCAATCCGGCGCTGCTCGACGTCGCCGTCAATCCGCGCATTCTCGACAGCGGTCTCACCGACCTCGCGCTGATCGAGATGTACAAGATCTCGCACACCAAGGGCAGCATGCAGTTTCAGGATGCGCCGGTTTACACGAATCTGACCGTCGCGCCGCCGTCCGCAAACGGGCGTCCGTCGTTGCCGCGCACGGATGAAGCGCCGTCGCCGCAGCCGGCGCCGTCCGCGATCGTCACGCCGTCCGCGCCGCCGACCGATGCGGGCACGCAGAGCAACACGCCACGTCCGACGACGAATCGCCGCCGCCCGCGCAATCAGGCGCTCGAGCCGCAGCCGCAGCCCACGGACAACAACCCGGCGCTGCCGCCTCCAACGAATCCGCCGCAGAATCCGCCGGGACGCTGACGCGCGTCCCGGCCGCTTTCGAGCGTGCGTGTAGAATCCGCGCCGTTTGAAAGTCGCCGATCGCTCCGCCCTTCTCGGTTTCTCCGACATCGTCAAGATCCGCAACCGCGTGCTCGCCATGCGCGAGAGCGGTCATCGCGTGCTGCAGCTCGAAGGCGGTGAGCCGTTCATGGCCACGCCGGACTTCGTCAAGGAAGCGATGAAGGCCGCGGTCGACGCGAATCACACGCGCTACGCGCCGTCGTCGGGCATCCCAACGCTGCTCGAAGCGCTGCAAGCAAAGCTCAAACGCAAGAACGGTCTCGACGTCACGACGAACGACATCATCGTCACGTCGGGCGGCGCGCACGGTCTGTTCTGCGCGTTCCAGGCGAGTGTGAATCCGGGCGACGAGGTGATGTTCCTCGCGCCGTACTGGACGCCGATCAAAGATCAGGTGAGTTTCTCCGGCGGCATCGCAGTGCGGGTGCCGTGGGACGAAGTGCGCGATCGCGGCGATCTGCGCGAGTTGCTCGAGTCGCGCGCGACGCCGAAGCTGCGCGTGATCTACATCAACACGCCCGCGAATCCGACCGGAGACATGCTGACGCGCGAGCAACTCACGGTGATCGCGGAGTTCGCACAGGCGCACGACCTCACGGTGATCGCGGACGAGGCGTACGAGGATTTGATCTACGACGGCGAGCACGTCTCGATCGCGTCGCTGCCCGGGATGAAGGAACGGACGCTGACGGTCTACACGTTCTCGAAGTCGTTCTCGATGACAGGCTGGCGCATCGGCTACGTGGTCGCCCCGGAGACGTTCATGGGGTTCCTGCGCAAGCTGGTTCTCAACACGGTCAACGGTGTGTCGACACCAACGCAGTACGCCGCGCTGGCCGCAATCACGCACGACCCGCATTTCTTCGACACGCTCCGCGAGCAATACCGCCAACGCCGCGATCTGCTGGTCGGCGCGTTCAACAAGGCAGGTTTCGAGTGCCTGACCCCCCCGGGCGCGTTCTACGCGTTCCCCGACGTGCGCAAGCGCCTCGGCAACGATTCATGGCAAGCGATGGAAACGCTGCTGGAACGCACGTCGATCTCGTCCGTGCCCGGCGTCGTCTTCGGCCCCGAAGGCGAAGGCCACCTGCGCATGTCGTTCTCGCTCGCTCTGGAGACGATCGAAGCGGCGGTCGAGGCACTCTCGAAACTTTGATCTGGTTGCCGGTTGCCGGTTGTCAGTTGTCGGGAGAGACCGGCTAAGCTACTGGCGCGCTGTCTGCGTCGGTGCCCCGACAACCGACAACTGACAACCGGCAACCGCCTCAAATGTCCATCGAGTTCCGCATCGCACGCCGATACTTCTCCGCCGCGCGCAAGCAGGCGCACACCGCGTTTCTCTCCTTCATGAGCATGCTCGGGCTCACCGTCGCCGTCGCGGTGTTGCTCATCTCCATTGCGCTCCTTTCGGGACTGCAGGGAGAGATCAAAGGGCGCCTCATCGAATCCAGTCCGATGCTCCTCGTCGAACCCGCGGGGCGCAACACCATCGAACATGCGGAAGCCATCGTCGCGGCGGCCAAGACCTCGGGCGTGAGCGACATCCGGTCGTATGTCACCGGCATTGGCTACGGCGCGAACGAAGATCAGGGCACCGGGCGTCCCATGCGCGTGCGATCGCTGACCCCGGGACATGAACCGCGGCAGGACTTGCGCAGCGCCAGTGCGCCGCGCGTGTGGGATGGCGAGGAGCCCAACATCTACCTCACGCGCGGATTCGCGGCCGGACTCGCGCTCGATGTGGGCGACACCATCACCGTCGTTGCGCCGCGCACGCGACTCACGCCATTCGGACCCGCGCCGGTCATGCGGCGCTATCGCATCACGCGCATCATCATGCCCACGCAGGAAGAAGCGAGCATCGACGCGTGGCTCACCCACGACGACGCCGCGGGCCTGTTCGGAACCAACGGCTTGCCGACCGGCATCGAAATGTTCGGACCTGTCACGCGTGCGGAAGAAGTGCAGGCTGCGCTGGCCGCCAAGTTTCCGAGCGTGCAGTTCAAGACCTGGAAAGAAATCAACCGCCCGCTCTTCCTCGCGTTGCGACTCGAGAAGACCGTCATGTTCGCGACCATCTCACTCATCATCTTCGTCGCGGCGTTGAACCTCGTCTCGTCGTTGTCGATGCTCATCCTCGAGAAGCGACCGTCCGTCGGCGTGTTGCGAACACTCGGTGCGACCGATCGCAACATCCTCTGGCTCTTCATGCAGCTCGGACTGCTCATCGGTCTCAGCGGCACCGTCCTCGGCAACATCTTCGGCATCGGCTTCTCGTGGCTCGCCAACCGGTACCACCTCATCCCGCTGCCGCCCGACATCTACTTCGTCAGTTACCTCCCGTTCTCCCTCGACGTCCAAGACGTCGTTGGCGTGAACGTCGTGGCCGTGCTGCTGTCGGTGCTCGCAACGTGGTACCCCGCGCGCATCGCATCACGACTCGACCCGATCGCCGCGATCAAGGAAGAGTAGGAGTCACGAATGCGGATGCGCTTCGCGGCGCTGGGTGTGCTGATCTTCGCGGTCGCATGTTCGCGGCCGCCCGTCACGGACGACCTCAGAATCGAATTCTCGAACACCGACGACGTAGTCGTCGTCACGGCCGACACGACGTTCGAGATGAAGCCGGCCAACGACGTGATGAAACATCGCGTCGACGTCGCGCGCGCCGCTGCGATCGCGAACACCGATCCGTGGGCCGCGCGATTCTCCGCGTTACGTCCGAGCGCGGACAGCACGTTCATGCGCCGCGATCGCGGCGTGCTCGAACGCGTCACGCGCTCCGTCACCATCCCGCCCGACGATCTGCAACTCGTCTTCGCCGACGCCAACATCACCGTGAAAACCATGCGCGGCGACGGCTGGCGCGAAGTATCGTTCTATCCCGGCAGCAGCACGCGCGCGTCGCGCGAACAACTGCGCGACTTCAACGCCGAGCTCAACGAGTGGAGCAACGCCGTCGCGCGATACTTCCGCGCCGTCCGCGAGCTCTACTCGTATCTCGGCCGCCAGCCGCATCGCGCGAAGTGGGTCTTCGCGGCGATCCTGAGCGAACGCGGTGCAGACGGCGCGGAGCCGCTCGTACTCGAAGAAGAACAACCGCTCGTCGACGCCGTGCAGAACGCGATGGCGGAGATCGGCGATCACATGGACGCGAACGAAGGCCGCGCTGCGACATTCGGCGAGCAGGCGGATCTGATCTTCAATCCCTTTCCCGCGCGCATCACGGTTCGCGTCCCCGGCACTGTGCTCGCGAGCGACGGCTTCTCGAAAAAGGAGAAGGACCTGATCATCGAGCCGATCGATCTCTTTCAGATGCTGCAATCGCTCGAAGGCAAGTGGATCTCGCCCGATCCGCTCGCGGCGCTGCTGCGCGACGAAGGTGTGACGGCGTCGGACATCGCGTTCGCGGAGCGCACGTCGACGATGCTCGTCACCGGCGCCGACGTCGCGAACGAGATTCGCTCGCAGCTCGAACGTCCGAAGTCGTACGTCGTGCGCTGGCGCGAGTGACGCGCGCTACAACTCGCGAATCATCACCACCGCGGACTCGCCGTCCGGGTAGTACTTCGGCCGCATGTACGACGACTTGAAGTCGAGGTGTTTGTAGAACTCCTGCGCGCCGCGATTCGACTTGCGCACTTCGAGCGAGATGGAACGAATCGCGCGTCCGCGCGCGAATGTGAAGCACGCGTCCATCAGCGCGTCCGCGATGCCCTTGCGGCGCTCCGGTTCGATGACGGCGATCTTGTTGACGTGCATCTCGTCGAAGATCCACATCGCGAAGAGGTAGCCGATCACGACGCCGTCGCGCTTCGCGACGATGTTGTAACGGCCATCCGAGATCAACTCGCCGACGAAAAAGTCGCGGCGCCACGGCGCGGGAAAGGAAGCCTCTTCGATTTGATGAATCGCGTCGACGTCGGCACGCACGGCCTTCGCGATCTCGAATCCCTCAGGCATTCTGTTTCTGCCGCAGTTGAACCTCGGCCTCCGCAAGCCGGACGTAGATCGGCGTCACATCGCGATACTTCGCGCCGTCGCCACTGCGCTCGATCTCGAGCGCGCGCCGCGCACACCGCACCGCGACGTTCCCGTTCTCGAGAAACTCCGCAACGCGAATAACGTGACCTTCAGCTTCGCGGCCCAGGTGCGGCGCAACGGCTTCGCGTCCATCGTCGAACGTGGAGAGATAGAGCTCGTTGCGCCCCGCATCGTCCGCAATCGTCACGCGTCCCGTTTCGCCGAACGCGATCGCCTCATGCGTCGACATCGCGCACACCGGCTTGCGCAACGCCATCGCCAGCCCCTGGATCGTCGCGAGGCCGATGCGCACGCCGGTGAACGAGCCGGGACCGCGAGTCACGGCAAAGAGATCGAGGCTCGCGCGCTCGATCGCGTTCTCGGCGAGAAGGAAGTCGATCGCGGGGAGCAGCTTCTCGTTGCGCGAGCCGCGACCCTCGAGCGCCATCGCGCCGACGAGCGCTCCGTCGTTCACGATGGCGACGGAGAGAATCGGCAGCGAGGTATCGGCGGCGAGGATCAGCATCGGCAGACGCCGACTATTTCAGAGCCGGGATGTTGAGGTCAACGAGCTCAATGCCGATCTGGGCCGCGGTGTCGCGCGATCGCTCGTCGCGATAGAACTCGCCGTAGTAGATCTTGCGGATGCCCGCGTTCGCGATGAGCTTGAAG
>DASVNL010000334.1:0-3387 GCA_036383875.1 Thermoanaerobaculia bacterium | reverse complement strand
TCCTTCGCGCGGAGGGAGAGGTCGCCGAGCGGGATCTCGGTGAGCTCGAGCACGGCGGCCACGCGTTGGAGGATGCTGACCGACACGTTGGCTCCCTTCTCGAGAGCGGCGAGATGGCGGCGGCTGACTCCGGCGAGCTTCGCCAGCCGGGCCTGAGTCAGGCCCTTACGGATGCGTGCTTCGCGAACGGTATCTCCGAGCATAGGCGTGTTAAGGAACTTATAGGTTACTTAGCGATTGCGTAGTTAGCAACACAGTCAAAACGTTCGGGTCGCCCGTCAGAGGGGCGGATTGGCGCCGAGGCCCAAGGCGATCTCTGTGGCTGCGACCATCGTCATGCTGGGACACTCTCGCATACGGGGTGACGAAAAGACACTTTTCCACCCCCTGTAGGTGCTAGAGATTTTGAGGGACTCCGAAATGTCTAAAAAGGGACAAGTCGAAGCAGGTCCGGAAGTTGCGCATTATTGTGCGCCGTAACGAACGATTTGTGCACCTGCGGATTGACATCCATCCTGCACCTCGCTAGTATGCAAGATATTGCACATGAGCACGCGCCTGGAGACGTTTCTGAAGAGCCGCGGGATCAAGCCGGCGCATCTTGCGCGGGAGTCCGGATACAGCCGTCAGCACCTGTTGCGGATCCGGCTGGGGAAGATGGAGCCCACGCGGCGTTGTATCGCTGCGATCGCCGCGGCATGCCGCCGCCTGTCGGGCGAGAACGTCCGCGCCTCCGAGTTGTTCGATCTGGAAGGGGAGGATCAGTAGCAGCCATTCAACCGGCCAAGCATAGTCCCGGGCTCGAGCTCTTCTCAACTCGGCACGTGGCGGTCCTCGAGGGAGACCGCGAGGCTGCGGAAATGCTGCACATGTTCTTCCGCCTGATGGAGCTCGAATGCTCTCTGGTGCCCCTCGATTCTCTCGTCGTACCCACCGTTCGTAGACTGATCCCCGACGTTTTGATCCTCGATCTCGACCTTCCCGATCTACGCGCACTGGACATCGCGCGCGAATTACGCCGCCACGATCCGTCGTTTCCGCTCATTTTTTTGAGCGATGACACGACCGCAACGCCGCCGTTGAACGCGCCGCTGATGCGCAAGCCGCGCGATCGATTCGAGGAGTTGCTGCATCTCTTCGAGCTCGTGCTGGCAATCGAGAGAACGTAGCGGAGCGCCGGCGCCTCGCCGGCTGTCCCGCGGGCGCCTCGCCCGCGATATGGCGCGAAGCAATCTTGCCTCGACGGCGGCGGGGCGCCGCCGGGACAGCCGGCGATGGCGCCGGCGCTCCGAGGTACGATTGCGCGCCATGAAGAATGTCCTTCTTGCCGTCCTTGTGATCGCGCTTGCCGCGTGCTCCTCTGCACCTCCGCCCGTGATGCCGGCGCCGCCGCCGAAGCCGTTGCTCGGCGATCACGGATTCGAGCTGACGCAGGTCGACCGCTCCGTCGGCGCGTGCGAAGACTTCTATCAATACGCGACCGGCGGCTGGCGCAAAGCCAATCCGCTTCCTTCGATCTACTCGCGCTACGGGCGCTTCGAAGAAGTCGCCGAGCGCAATCGCGAGACATTGCGCGCGATCCTCGAACAGTCCGCGAAAGAGACGAACGCGGAGCGGGGGAGCGGGACGCAGAAGATCGGCGACTTCTGGTCCGCGTGCATGAATGAATCGGCGATCGAGGCACAGGGCGCGGGGCCGGTGCAGCCGGACCTCGACCGCATTGCCGCGATCAACTCGCGCGCCGCGGTGATCGCGGAACTGCATCGCCAGCAGCAGACCGGCATCGCGCCGCTGTTCCGCTTCAGCGCGCAGAACGACTTCAAGAACAGCAACATGATCATCGCCGCGGTCTCGCAGGGCGGACTCGGACTGCCGGACCGCGACTACTACCTCCGCGACGATGAAAAGTTCGCGACGACGCGCAAGCAGTACGTCGAGCACATCGCGAAGATGTTCGAGCTCGCCGGCACCGACGCCGCGAAGGCGCGCACCGACGCCGAGCGAGTCATCGCGCTCGAAACGCAGCTCGCACGCGCGTCGATGGCGCGTGTCGATCAGCGCAAGCCCGAAAACGTCTACCACATGACTCCGGTGTCGGAGCTCGTGTCGATCGCGCCGCGCTTCGACTGGCCCGCCTTCTTCCAGTCGATCGCGCTGAATGATCTGAAAGCGCTCAACGTCGCGCAGCCCGAGTTTTTCAAGGAAGCGAGCCGCCTGCTCGACGAGGCGCCGCTCGAATCGTGGAAGGCGTATCTGCGCTGGAACCTCCTCGACTCCGCCGCGCCGTTGCTCTCCTCGAAGTTCGTCAATCAGGACTTCGCGTTCCGCGGCGTCGCGCTGTCGGGACAGAAGGAAATTCAGCCGCGCTGGCAGCGCTGCATCCGCGCCGCCGACGCGAACATCGGCGAGATTCTCGGCCAGGAGTACGTGAAGCGCGCGTTCACGCCCGAAGCAAAAGCGAAGATGTCGGAGCTGATCGACAACCTCGTCGCAGCGCTGCGCGAGGATCTGCCGAAGCTGTCGTGGATGGGCGATGACACGAAGCGCGCCGCGCTTCTGAAGCTCGACGCGTTCCGTCGCCGCATCGGCTATCCCGACAAGTGGATCGACTACACGACGCTCGACATCGGACGCGACTCGTACGCCGCAAACGCCGCGGCCGCGGGCGCGTTCCGCGTGCGACGCACGGTGGGCCGCATCGGCAAGCCGGACGACCCGAACGAGTGGGGCTTCTTCACGCCGTCGACGGTCAATGCGAGCTACAGCCCGACGCGCAACTACATCACGTTCCCGGCTGGCATCCTGCAGCCGCCCTTCTACGATCCGAACGCTGATGACGCGTACAACTACGGGGGCATCGGCACGGTGATCGGCCACGAGATGACGCACGGCTTCGACGATCAGGGCGCGAAGTTCGACGCCGAGGGCAACCTGCGCAACTGGTGGTCGGACGCGGATCTCAAAGCGTTCCAGTCGCGCGCCGAATGCATCGCCAATCAATACGGCGAGTTCGTCGTCGAAGAGAATCTCAAGCTCCAAGGCAATCTCGTCACCGGCGAAGCGATCGCCGACCTCGGCGGCGCAACGCTCGCTCTTCGCGCCTATCAGAAATCACTGCAAGGCAAAGAGCGCCGCACGATCGACGGCTACACGCCCGAGCAGCGCTTCTTCCTCGGCTTCGCGCAAGTCTGGGGTCAGAACATGGCGGCCGAAGAAGCGCGACGCCGCGCGCTGACCGATCCGCATGCCCCCGGCCCCGCGCGCGTCAACATGACCGTGCAGAACATGCCCGAGTTTCAGGACGCGTGGAACTGCCCGAACGGCACGAAGATGGTTCGCGCGAACCGCTGCGATATCTGGTGACGAAGTACGTACTCGAACCTGACG
>DASVNL010000333.1:0-2025 GCA_036383875.1 Thermoanaerobaculia bacterium | reverse complement strand
TCGTGAAGTTCTGGGTCCACGGCGAGCACCTCAACATCGACTCGCAGAAGATGTCGAAGTCGATCGGCAACATCTACACGCTCAAGGAAATCATCGAAGAGCTGAAGTACGACGCGGTCACGCTGCGTTACGCGCTGCTCTCCGTCCCGTATCGCACGAAGCTCAACTTCACGACGCAGTCGCTCGACGACGCGAAGAGCGCGATCGCGCGCATCGAGTCGTTCCTGCTCCGCCTCGACGAAGTCGCAGGCTCCGGTCCGCGCGACGCCGCACACGCCGACGATCAGGCCGACGCACTGATCGGCAAGTTCCTCGGCGAGTTTCAGGAAGCAATGGACGATGACCTCAACACCGCCGGCGCACTCGGCGCGTTGTTCACGTTCATCCGCGATGCGAACACCGCCATCGACGCGGGTCGCATCTCCGCGGGCGACGCCGAAGGCATGCGCGCGGCGCTGCGCAAAGTCGATCCCGTGCTCGACATCTTCCCCGACCTCAATCAAAGCCTCGACGCCGAGATCGAAGAGCTCATCGCCGCGCGCAACGCGGCGCGCAAGTCGCGCAACTTCGCGGAGAGCGATCGCCTCCGCGACCTGCTGATCTCGAAAGGCATCCTGCTCGAAGACACGCCGGGCGGCACGCGGTGGCGCCGGAAATAGGATTGAGGATTAAGGATTGAGAATTGAGGATTTCTGCTCGAACATGCGCCCGATGAGTTCATCCTCAATCCTCAATCCTCAATCCTCAATCGCCCGAAGGGCGCAATGATCGGCTACCTCCAGGGCACCCTCCGCCAACTCGACGCAACGCGCGCGCTCGTCGTCGCGGGCGGCGTCGGCTACGAAGTGCACATCTCCCTCTCGACGTACTACCGCCTCGAGGGAAAGCGCGACGTCGAGCTGGAAATCCATACGCACGTGCGTGAAGACGCACTGTCGCTGTACGGCTTCGCAAGCAGCGACGAGAAGTTCGCGTTCGAGAAGCTGATCTCGATCTCCGGCATCGGCCCGACGCTCGCGCAGAAACTCCTCTCCGGCATCGACGCCGCGGACCTCGCCGACGCGATCGCGCGCAACGACGCGCGCAAGCTCTCGACGATCCCCGGCGTCGGTAAGAAGACCGCGGAGCGCATCTGTCTCGAGCTTCGCGACAAGCTCGTGATCGCGCCGACGTCCGCGACTCCCGCGACGCCGACGCGCCTCTCCATCGACGATGACGTCGAGTCCGCGCTGGTCAATCTCGGGTATCGTCCGAAAGACGCCGAAATCGCGCTGGGCAAAGCCCGCGCAGACCTCGGCGTCGACGCGGAGTTCTCCGCATTGCTGAAGAGAGCACTGCGGAACCTTACAAAATAACTAGTTGACGCTTATGCGATAACAGCATTAATGTGGACTCAGGAGGGCCAAAATGGCTCAACGAGTCCCATTCCTCGTGCTCCTCGTTTGCATCGTTTCTCTGCCCGCATTCGCCTCGCCCACACGCAACAACGACGACTCCTGCGACGTCGCCGCTCTCCCGGCCGCGACGTTGCTTCTGCCGTACTTCGAGGTGAACCTCGCCAATCGGAACGGCCCGACGACGCTGTTCACGATCACGAACGCGAGTCCAAAGGAGCAGATCGCTCACGTCACGCTCTGGACCGACTACGCGTATCCGGTGCTCGACTTCAACGTATATCTCACCGGCTACGACACGCAGAGCATCAATCTCTACGACATCATCGCGCGCGGCATCATTGCTCCGCAGTTCGGAACCGGAACAGACGTCTCTGAAGTCGGCCAGTTCTCGGTCGGAAACGACCGGCTCGACCTCTCCGCATGCAATTCGCTGCCTGGCCGGCTGCCTGGCATCTACCTCACGCGCATGCGACAGGCGTTCACGCAGGGGCGCGTGCCGGCGGCCGGCTCACAGCCCGCGTGCAACACGGTCGGCAACACGCACACGAATGCGGTCGGCTACGCGACGATCGACGTTGTTCGCTCGTGCACCACGCGCAATCCGTCCGTCCCCGGGTATCTGACCGAG
>DASVNL010000332.1:0-5034 GCA_036383875.1 Thermoanaerobaculia bacterium | reverse complement strand
GTGCAGCAGCAGGAGCAGGAAGAGCTGCGGCGGATGAAGGCGCGAGCGGGGGAGGCGCGGATCGGGTGGTGAGGCGCGTTGCGCTCGTCGCGTTGCTGCTCGTTGCATCGCATGCATTCGCGAAGAACGAGATGCTCGTCGACGCGCGCAGCGTGCAGACCAACGACACCGTAACGATCACCATCGCGCTCGAAGGGTCGTTCTCCTCGATCCTCGAGCCGCATGTGCCGCTCCACAATCTCCGCTTCCTCGGCGAACCATCCGTTTCGTCGGAGTTCGCGTGGATCAACGGCGACGTCTCGCGACGCAAGACCTTTCGGTACGTCGTGCGACCCGTCGCGCCCGGACCCGCGCAAGTCGGGCCGGTCACGCTCAGCACCGATGACGGACAACGCGACCTCCTCGCGGCGATCGCGCTGCAAGTCCTTCCGGATCGCATTTCGGGCTCGAATGACGCGGAAGCGGTGATGCGCGAGTTGCTCGCGTCGAATCGCGCGCCGATGTTCGTCGTCGCGGAGTTCGACAAGACCAGCGCGTACGTCGGCGAGCCGATCGCGGTGACGTGGTACCTCTACAACGCCGCGGCGATTCAGGAGTGGCAGGTCGTCTCCGTGCCGAAGCTCGCGGAGTTCTGGATCGAAGAGCTCCCTCGCGGTGAAAACGCCGAACGCGTCTACCTCGGCGACATCATGGTCCAGCGGCTCCCGATCCGCCGCGCCGTCCTTTTTCCGCTGCGCAGCGGCCGCATTCGCGTCGAGGGGATGACCGCCGAAGCGTCGATCATGCAGGGCACGCGCGGTGGTCCGTTCTCGAGGTTCGAAGGCTCGATCGTCGAGACGACATTCACCTCCGCGCCGTTCGACGTCGATGTCAAACCGCTGCCACCGGGTCCGCCGGTCGATGCGGTCGGCAATCTCGCGCTGCGATGCGAGCGCGCGCAGCAGCGCAACGCGGGACCGGTCGTGCTGCGTGCGTTGCTCGAAGGCGTCGGCAATCTGCGCGCGACTTCGGCGCCGCGGTTCGCGGGCAGCATCGCAGGATCGGTGCAGACGGAGAGCGGGCAGGTGACGGTGAATCGCGACGACGGCAACATCGCGATGTCGCGACGCTGGACGTTTCTGATCTTCCCGTCGAACGCAGGACCGCTGCAGATCCCCGCGCTGACGATGCGCGTGTTCGACCCGGCGACGGGCGAGCGTCGTGACTTACGCTGCGACTCGGCGTTCCTCGACGTGCTCGCCGCGAAGCCGCCATCGCAACAACCGTCGGTTGCGCCACTCGCGCCGGCGGTGAATGCGCGTGCGAAGTGGCCGTGGATTCTCGGCGCGATCGCGTTGCTCGTCGCGGTGTGGTTCGTCGCGATGCGACTGCGCGATGAGCTCGCGCTGCGACGTGATGTGCGCGACGTGCTGCGCGATCCGGAACCCGAGGCGATTCGGGCGCGCATCGCCGAGCGCGTCAGAATCGATCCGCGCGAAGCATCCGATCGCGGCGACGCGTTGCGCGCGCTGCTCTCGATCCTCGATGCGAAGGAGCGCGAACGCGACATCGCCGTCGACGCCGAGCGGGAGATCCGGCGTCGCGTGCGAGACCTGCTGAGGTACCGACGATGATCACTCTGCACACGCCACGACTCACGCTCCGCCCGTTCACGCTCGACGACGCGCCGGCGGTGCAGCGTCTCGCGGGCGCGTACGAAGTCGCGCTGAACACGCTGATGATTCCGCATCCGTATCCCGACGGCGCGGCCGCGGACTGGATCTCATCGCACGAAGAGGACTACCGCGAGAATCGCATTCATCACTTCGCGATCGACGACGGTGAGCTCTGCGGCGCGATCGCGCTGATCCTGCGCGACGAAGGGCTCGCGGAGATCGGCTACTGGCTCGGCGTGCCGTACTGGAATCGCGGCTACGTCAGCGAGGCCGCGCGGGAGCTCGTGCGCTACGGATTCGAAGACATCGGACTGCGTCGCGTTTTCGCTGGGTGTTTCGCGCGCAATCCGGCGTCGGCGCGCGTGATGGTCAAGGCGGGGATGAAGTACGAGGGAACGCTGCGCCAGCACACGCTCAAGTGGGGCGAGCCGCAGGACCTGACGTTCTACGGCATCCTGCGCGACGAGTGGCTCAGCGCACGACGAACGGCAGAATGAAAAGCAGCGAGAGGATCAGGGCGAGCCAGCGTTCGATGCGGTAGTCCGAGGTTTCCATGCTCAGCATTAGGCAGGCGCCGTTCGACGAACGCGCGACGCGTTCGTGAAATCTTCGCGGCGCGAATGTGGCGAGATTGTGGCGACGCTACCGCTTCTTCGCGCGAAAGCCGGCTTCCGTCGCGTCGACGCGATCGAAGCCGGCGCGATGAAACGCGTCGCGTGCAGAGTCGGAGAGCGGCTCGCCGATGACGTCGATCGTCTCGACGGGCCGCTTCTCCTGCACTGAAATCTGTTCGAGCAGCGTGTCCCAATCCTGGCGGCGGAACAGCGTGACCGTGATGTGCGGCCATTCGACCGCCGCATGCCACGCCTGCTCCGCCGCGCTGCGATTCGCGGGAGTGTCGGCGAGCCACACCGGAGTGTGGAACGCGAGCTTCTCGAGTTGCGACGAGTAGTCCTCGTCGAAAACGATCACCAGCCGCACTGCTTCCCTTTGTTCTGAACGCCCAGCCAGTCGACGAGCGGCCGGAAGTAATCGACGACGGCCGTCGCATCCATTTCACGCTGACCGGTCAACGCTTCGAGCGCATCGGGCCAGGGGCGGCTCATGCCCATCGCCAGCATCTTCTCGAGTCGCGCGCCCGCTTCCTTGTTGCCGTAGATCGAGCAGCGATTGAGCGGTCCGTCGTAGCCGGACGACTGGCAGAGCGAGCGATGGAACTGGAACTGAAGGATGCGCGCGAGGAAGTAGCGCGCGTACGGGACGTTCGCGGCGATGTGGTACTTCGCGCCCGGATCGAAGAACTCTTCGCCGCGCGCATCGGCCGGGGCAATGCCTTGATACTGACGGCGCAAATCGTTCCACGCGGCGTTGTAGTTCGCCGGCGTGATCTGGCCGGAGAAAACGCCCCAGCGCCACTTGTCCATCATGATGCCGAACGGGAAGAACGCGATCTTGTCGAGCGCGTCGCGCAGCAACAAGGGGATGTCGGCGGACGCAGGCGGCTCTTTGTCGAGCAGTCCGATCTTCACGAGATACGCGGGCGTCACCGAAAGCGCGATCGTGTCGCCGACCGCTTCGTGGAAGCCGTCGTTCGCGCTGTTTTTGTAGAGATACGGCTGCGTGTTGTACGCGCGCTGATAGAAGTTGTGGCCGAGCTCGTGATGGATGGTGTTGAAGTCATCCGCGTTCTTCTCGATGCACATCTTGATGCGCAGATCTTCGACGTCGTCGACGTCCCACGCGCTGGCGTGACACACGACGTCGCGATCGCGCGGCTTCGTGAACATCGAGCGTTCCCAGAAGGTCTTCGGCAGCGGCGCGAATCCGAGGGACGTGAAGAAGCGCTCGCCGATGCGGACCATCCCGAGCTCGTCGATGTCTTTGCGTTTCTCGAGAATCTTCGTGAGGTCGTAGCCGCGATCCGCTTTCGGCGGCGCGACGACGTCGTAAATGTTGCCCCACTCCTGTGCCCAGATGTTGCCGAGGAGATGCGCGGGGATCGGCTTGTCGAGCGCGACGACTTTGTCGCCGTACTTCTTGTTGAGGTTCCAGCGCACGTAGCAGTGGAGCTGGTCGTACAGCGGCTTGACCTGACCCCAGAGTCGATCGACTTCCGTCGCGAATGCATCGGGCGGCATGTCGTACTTCGTGCGCCACATCGCGCCGACGTCGGAGTATCCGAGGTCGCGCGCGCCCTGGTTCATCAACTCGACGAAGCGCGTGTACTTGTCGCGCATCGGCGGTGCGACGGAGTGCCAGCCGCGCCACGCTTCCAGCAACTCGTCCGGCTTGCGGCTCGTGCGCATGATCGTCGTGACCTCGTTGATGTCGAGACACGCGTCGCCGCTCTTGCCCGGCGGGCAGTACTTGCCCGCGCCGTAAGTCGCTTCGAGCTCCGCCGCGATGCGCGCCATCTCCGCGGTGAGTGCGGGATCGGCGGGACCGGGAGAGGTGAGGGCGAGCTTGATCGTTTCGAGTTTGCGCCGCACGTCGTACGGCAGCTCGAGCTTGTCGAACGCCGCTGCTTTCTTCGCGAGATCGACGCCGAGGTTGATGAGCTTTTCGTTTTCGCGCGCGGCGATGATCTGCGTGTCTTCGGTGATGTACGTCGACTGGACCCACGACGCGCGCTGCGAGTCCACATTCATCGCCGCGAGCTTCGCCTCGGCGTCATTCACGAATGCAGTTGCGTCGGCGACGGTGGGAGCGGGCGGGGCCGGGGGCGTGGTCTCGTGCATGGTCTCAGCGGACTCCACCGCCGCGGTCGCGGGCGGTTCGGTGACGGGTTGGGCGACGGGCGCGACAGTCGTCGTACACGCGACGAACATCGCCATCGTCGCGAGACCCGCGAGGATCTTCGAAATCGATCGCATCAGTTTGCCTCCAGGTGATTGCTTGTGCGTTGCGGGCGTGATTCCAGCAAGCGCGTGGCCAGCGGAGTATATCGACGCGCTCACGCGCGTGTTGATGGGTCCCATCAACCATCGACGATCAACCATCAAAACACTGATCCACGACTCGGTGAATTCTCGCGACGGATGGGGTTGATGCGCCGTATGTATGGGGTACCATCTCTTCGCTTTCGGAACCCGCGGCGATGTGGTTCGTCGCAAACAAGATGAATTCAGGGAGATCCATGACCTACAAGTCCCGCCTGGCAGTTCCCGCAGTGCTTCTCGCAGCCCTCTTCACCATCCCCAGCTTCGCGCAGGACCATCATTCGTCGAAGCGCCGCTCGGTCACGCCGCGCACCCCCGGCCCGCTGTTCACCGCACCGGTGACCGGCACGATCACCGACGCCGTGACAGGCGCACCGGTCGCGAACGTCGCCGTCAGCGGCGGACGTCGCAGCAGCCAGTCCGACGCGCAGGGCAAGTTC
>DASVNL010000331.1:0-2163 GCA_036383875.1 Thermoanaerobaculia bacterium | reverse complement strand
GAGAGAAGAAGACTCGTGTCGTCGTCTGCGGCCTCATCGCGGACCGTTGACTCGGCGCCGAAGCGTGGCTCGTTCTGGCGCACCGTCGCGTCGCCGATCGTGACTGCTTGCAGCGCGCCCGTGCGATTCGCGGCGTCCGTGTCGTCGGACACGCGATTCACGGGCTCGATCAGCTTGTTCGCGTACAGACCGTAGACCACGCGATAGACCTGAAACGGCTCTTCCTCCGAGTCGTGACTCAACTCTTCGAGCGTGCGTTGACCGTTGATGAGGAACAGGATCTTCCACTCGTCCGCGGTCAGCGTGATCTTCTCGTCGCGCGGCGTCGTGACGACGCGGAACACGATCGACTTGTCGGGGAGCAGTTCGAGACAGCGCTCCCACTCATCGATGCGCCGCGCGCCTTCCATGATCAGGTTCGGCAGATCGATCGCGATCGTCACCGCGTGCGGCGGGAGTGAGAAGTCCTGCACGAATGTGAACGAACCGCCGTGCCACACGAACGCGTCGTACACGATCTCCGATACCTGAATCTTCAGGAAATCGCGCAGTTGTGCTTCGGTGAGCGCGCCTTCCTGCACGGCGAACTGACCGAAGCGTCCGCCGTCGCGTTGCATCAGGGCGTCGATGCGATCGCGTTGTTCGCGCGAGATCTTCTTCTTGCGGAGCAGGATCGAGCCGAGGCGGAAAGGCTCCTGATTCGAGCCGGCGAAGACCAGCGTGCCGTCGTCGAAGTAGAGGTACGCCTCGCAGGACTCATTGGTGAGTGTGAGCGTACCGCTCTTGTGCGAACTGCTCAGAAACGTGAGCACATCCGCGAGAGGGAACACCTGAATGCTGCCGCTGAGAACTGGCTCGGGCATGGAGTCGCGCGATTGTAGCCCGTCAGACTCGCCACAATCGCGTGAGGATCATGATCACGAGCGGCAACGCAGCGACAAGTACGCCCCACGGCAGCAGGAACAGAAATCCGAACGCGGGCGAAGTCAGCGCGATCAGCGACCACACGATGAGCGTGATGCCGCGCCACGTTTTTCGTTCGAGCAGCATGAACGCGGCGATCAGCACCATGGCTCCGCCGACGAACACGCCGCAGCCCACGATCGGCGTGAAGTACTGATTGACCAGGAAGCCGAAGTGCGGCTTGTCGATCAGCACCAGCGCCACGACGATCATCGTCATGCAGACGAGCGCGCAGCCAATCGTTGCAACCCAGAGCCACCGCCGGCGATTCAGCATGCTCGGCAGTATAGGCGCGATCAGATGGTAGCCAATACGCTCCAGAGTCCGACGCCGGAGATCACGATCCACAGGACGACGCCGAGAATCAGCGGACGCACGCCGACTTTCGCGAGACTCGCACGCGAGAGTGCGGAGCCGATGAGGAACAGCGTGACTGTGAGTCCGATGCGCGCGATGCGCACGAGCACGTCCCACGTCATCGGCGGCGCGGGCACGTATGTGCGCACGACGGACGCGAGCAGAAAGAACAAGATGAACCAGGGAATCGTGATCTTCGTCTTGCCGCGACGGAACGCGAACGCAGTTCCGATCGTCAGCGGCACGATCCACAACGCGCGCGTCAACTTCACCGTCGTCGCGATCTGCAACGCCTCAGCGCCGTAGGCCGCGGCCGCGCCGACGACGGAGCTCGTGTCGTGGATCGCGATCGCCGACCAGATGCCGAACTGCTGTTGCGTGAGGTGCAGCGCGTGTCCGATGGCGGGGAAGGCGAAGAGGGCGATCGAGTTGAGGATGAAGACCGTGCCGAGGGAGACGGACATTTCTTCGTCACTCGCGCCGATGACGGGTCCGACTGCCGCGATCGCGCTGCCGCCGCAGATCGCGGTGCCGGACGAGATGAGATGCGCGGTGCCGCTGCTGACCTGCATCGCGCGGCCGAGGAGATATCCGAGCACGAGCGTGCCGATGATCGTCGCGAGTGTGAAGAGAATGCCGGTCCTGCCCGCCGCGAAGACCTTCTGCAGGTTCATGCCGAAGCCGAGTCCGACGACGGATCCTTGCAACAGCAGCTTCGTGACCTTCGCCGTTTTGAATGGGCTCCCAAGCGTCAACGCGAGTGCCAGGCCGAGCGCGAGGGCGATCGGCGGGGAGCACCACGGAGTGACGCAGAACAGCAGGAACGCGACGAAGATCGCGATG
>DASVNL010000330.1:0-4750 GCA_036383875.1 Thermoanaerobaculia bacterium | reverse complement strand
ACCCGGCCGAACTGCCGCCGTTCGAGATTCATGAGGGGAGTGCTCGCGCTCACGTTTTTGACCTTCAGACCCGACGCGGATTGTCGCATACCCGGGACGGTTTTCCGGCGTTGCGGCGTGATCTGGGCGTGAACTGCGAGGAATTCAAAACGCCGGAAACACCTTAATGCCCGCGAATGCAGCAATTTCGATACGACATCCGCAACGTAGCCATCATCGCCCACGTCGACCACGGCAAAACCACGCTCGTCGATGCGCTCCTCAAGCAGGCGGGCGCCATCCGCGCCCACCAGGTGGTCGATGACCGGGTCATGGACTCGAACGATCTCGAAAAAGAGCGCGGGATCACGATTCTGGCGAAGAACACGTCCATCCGCTATCTCGTCGACCAGCCCGACGCCCTCGGCCACCCGGTCCATCACGAGATCACCCACACGGCCAGCGGCCACGACCTGCCTGCGGAGTTCGTTCACCCCACCGAAGTGAAGATCAACATCGTCGACACGCCCGGCCACGCCGACTTCGGCGGTGAAGTCGAGCGCGTCCTCTCGATGGTCGACGGCGTCATCCTCCTCGTCGACGCCGCCGAAGGCCCGATGCCGCAGACGCGTTTCGTTCTGCGCAAAGCCCTCGGCCTCGGACTCCTGCCGATCGTCGTCATCAACAAGATCGATCGCTCCGACGCGCGCGCGACCGAAGTCGTCAACGAAGTGTTCGATCTGATGGTCGAGCTCGGTGCAACCGACGAGCAGCTCGACTTCCCGATCCTCTACGCGATCGGCCGTCAGGGCATCGTGCGTCACGAGCTCACCGACACCACGGAAGACTGCCGTCCGCTGTTCGACGCGATCCTCAAGCGCATCCCGCCGCCCCCGGGCTACTCGGAAGCGCCGCTGCAGCTCCTCGTCAGCTCCATCGATTACAACGAATACGTCGGACGTCTCGGCATCGGCCGCGTGCAGCGCGGTCGCATCCGTCAGAACTCGGACGTCATCCTCATCCTCCGCGACGGCACCCACAAGAAGGGCCGCGTCACGAAGCTGCAGGTCTTCGAAGGCCTGAAGCGCGAAGACGTCGAAGAAGCATCGGCCGGTGAGATCGTCACCGTGGCCGGCTTCGCGGACGTCGAGATCGGCGAGACCTTCACTGCCGCCGATGCGCCGGAGCGCCTCGAGCCGATCGCGATCGACGAGCCGACCGTCTCGATGTTCTGGATGGTCAACGACTCCCCGTTCGCCGGCACCGAAGGCAAGTACGTCACGTCACGCAACATCAAAGACCGCCTCGATCGCGAGCTGCGCAAAGACGTCGCGCTGCGCGTGCGCGAGACCGGCCAGGCCGATCGCTTCGAAGTCGCCGGCCGCGGTGAGCTGCACCTCTCGATCCTCGCGGAGAACATGCGCCGCGAAGGCTACGAGTTCGCGCTGTCACGTCCGCAGGTCATCCTCAAAGAAATCAACGGCAAGACCATGGAGCCGTACGAGGCGCTCGTCGTCGACGTCGAAGAAAGTCACGTCGGACCGATCATGGAGAAGCTGCAGCAGCGCCGCGCCGAGATGACCGACATGGTCAACCCCGGCACGGGCCGCGTGCGCATCGAGTTCAAGATCCCGACGCGCGGACTGTTCGGGATCCGCACCGAGTTCCTCTCCGAAACGCGCGGCACGGGGCTGCTGTACCACACGTTCCTCGAGTACGGTCCGTATCGCGGCGAGCTCACCAGCCGCAACCGCGGCGCGCTCGTCGCGAAGGAAACCGGCGACACGACGGCCTACGCCATCGAGCCGCTGCAGGAACGCACCGTCTTCTTCCTCGGACCGGGCGTCAAGGTTTACGGCGGACAGATCGTCGGCGAGAACTCGCGCGACAACGACATGGTCGTGCAGGTCTGCCGCGCGAAGCATCTGACCAACATGCGCGCTTCCGGCTCCGACATGGCCGTGAAGCTCACCCCGCCGAAGCTCCTCACCCTCGAACAGTGCCTCGACTGGATCGAAGACGACGAGCTCGTGGAAGTCACGCCGGAGTCGATCCGCATCCGCAAGATGACGCTCGATCACTCCGCGCGCGAAGTCGCAGCGAAGAAAGCGAAAAAGGCAGAGGCGGCCGGCTAGGCCGCCTCAGTTTCAGTTCCGCTCTTCGGTCTCCATCATCCACACATCCGAGTCGCTCGAGCGATCGGAGAAGACCAGCGTCTTCGCGTCCGCGGAGATGGTCATGCCGCTGATCGGCATCGATGACGGGACCTCGCGCGTCGCGCCGCTCACGACGTCGACGATGCGCAGCTTGCCCGCGTCGCTGTAGAGGATCTCGTGGCCGTTCGGCAGCCAGAGCGGGCGTGAACCGCTCGACGTGATCGGGCGATACGTTCGCTCGGCGAGCGAATAGAGCACGATCCCCGGACGTCCGCGCAACTCGCCGGCGAGCATCGTGCCGTCGGGCGACCAGGAGTTGAACGCGGGGCGGCTGCCTTGGTGCGTCGCGGGAAGCTGCTGCAGTTCCGCGCCCGGCTGCGCGAGATTCAGCAGGTACGTGTGCTCGTCGTTGTAGAACGCGAGAATGCGCCCGTCGCGTGAGACCGCCGGATACCAGACGCTGCGTCCCGTGGTCTTCGTCATCCGCGTGAGACTGCTGCCGTCCGCGTTGATGCGCCAGATCTCGTAACGCGACTCGTCGCGTTGCGAGTAGAAGTAAAGCTGTTGACCATCGGGCGACCACGACACGCCGCGATCGCGCGCCGCGTCATTCGTGAGCTGGCGGATTTCCCCCGTCGCGACTTCGACGACGAACAGATCTTCCTGCCCGCCGCGATTCGTCATCGCGATGAAGCGGCCGTCCGGCGAGACCGCGAGGCTGAAGATGAGGAACGTGCCGTCGAGCACCGGATGCGGCGCGACGGGCAACACTCCCGCGTCGGGATCGAACGACGCGATGCGCAGCGTGTCCTTCTGCTGGACGGCTGCGTACAACGTGCGCGTACCACTGCGCGACGTGCTGAAGTGCGCGGGAAACGCGGACGGCACGGTGATCGGCTCGGCTTCCCCGCTCGTCTTCCCCGTCTTCTCGTTCACCTTCACGCGCCAGAGGTTCATCGTTCCGCCGCGATCGCTCGCGAAGTAAAGATGTTGACCGTCTGGCGTCCAGGCCGGATTCCAGTCGACAGCCGAGTCGTCGGTGATGCGGACGATGCTCTTCTCCGGCTCCTTCGCCGACGGGTCGATCGTCCAGATGTCGCGCTGCGCCGACTCGCCCGCCATCCCCCAGTACGCGATTCGATTGCCGTTCGGCGACCAGCTCGGCTGCACGCCGTCGCGCTGCAACAGCAACTGCCGTTGTCCCGTCTCGACGCCGATGATCCACAGCTCGCTGAGCTGTCCGCGCGACGTCGGCGTGAACGTGATGCTCTCGGTACCGCAGACCAGACGCTTGCCATCCGGCGACCACGAGGGGTTGAAGCACGAGCCGGTGATGCGCCGCGCGGCCTCGCCCGTCGCGCCCATGACGAAGATCCCGCCACCGTCGCACTCGGAGCGATACGCGATCATCGAACCGTCGGGAGAAAACGCCGGCTGCGAGTCGGCCTGCGCGCAACGCTTGGTGAGGTTGATCGCGTTGCGGCCGTTGATGCGCTGCAGAAAGATGTCGCCCCCCGAGACGAAGACGAAGCTTTCGCCATCGGGCGAGATCGACGGTGAGATCTCGATCCCCGCCTGATGCGTGAGTTGG
The DNA here is from genome assembly GCA_036383875.1 of Thermoanaerobaculia bacterium. Taxonomy (GTDB): domain Bacteria; phylum Acidobacteriota; class Thermoanaerobaculia; order Gp7-AA8; family Gp7-AA8; genus QHVT01. The sequence continues at coordinate 1,024 of DASVNL010000330.1, read as the reverse complement.
GTGAAGCGATAGCTCGGACGCGTGCTGGCTTCGATGCGCGAGCGCAGGAACCAGCCCGCGAAGAACGCCAGAGCGGCGAGCATGATTGCGCCGGCGCCGAGGAGAAAGGTGCGTTGTGGGACGAACGGAGTCTCGACGGTGGGCAGTGAGCCGGAGCCGCTCGAGAGCATGTCCAGGTGGAACGCGAGATCGCGCGCCGACTGGAAACGCTGCTCCGGACTCTTCTCCATGCAATGCCGGATCACGCGCTCGAGTCCGGGCGTGACGTTCGCGTTCTTCGACGAAAGCTCCGGCGGATCTTCACGCAGGATCGCGGACATCGTGTCCGCGGGCGAGTCCCCGCGAAACGGATGCTCGCCCGAAACCATCTCGTACATCAACGTGCCGAACGAGAAGATGTCGCTGCGCCCGTCGACGTTCTGCCCGCGCACCTGCTCCGGCGACATGTAGCCGACCGTGCCGATCACAGTCCCCGGCGACGTGTCCTGCTCCATCGTGTCTTCCTCGGACAACGAGAAGTCGCCGTCCGCCGCACGAAGTTTCGCGACGCCGAAGTCGAGGATCTTCACGCGCCCGTCGCGCGTGACGAAGAGGTTCTCCGGTTTGAGATCGCGATGCACGATGCCGCGCTCGTGCGCGGCCGCGAGTCCGTTCGCGATCTGAATGCCGTAGTCGACGGCCTTGCGAATCGACAGCCGGACTGCCGTGCCGTTCTCGCGCAGATGCGCGCGCAACGTCTGCCCCTCGAGCAACTCCGTGACGATGTACGGCCGCCCGTCCGCCGTGCCGACGTCGAAGATCGTCAGCAGGTTCGGATGGTTCAGCGCCCCCGCCGCCCGCGCCTCGGTCTCGAACCGATGCATCCGGTCCGCAAACTTCGCCAGCGTCGGCGGCAGAATCTTGACCGCCACATCACGCCGGATCCGAGAGTCATGAGCCTTGAAAACCTCGCTCATCCCCCCCGCGCCAATGCGCGAGACGATCTCATACGGACCCAGCCGCGTACCGGCCTCGAGTGACACGG
>DASVNL010000329.1:0-11636 GCA_036383875.1 Thermoanaerobaculia bacterium | reverse complement strand
GCTGCGCGCGCCGAACGTGATCGTCGCGCCGCTGATCGGCGCGCCGCCCGGCGTCACCGTCACCGTTCCGGTGACCGTACCGCCGGCGCCGGCCGGAACGCACGACGGATACGCGAACGAGCCGACCTTCGTTTTCCAGCGTTTCGCCGCCGTCTGGTCGGCGGGATTCGCGTACTGGTTGGTGTACCAGAAGGTACAGCCGTCAGGGTCGAGCGACATGGAGGTGGACTCGCCCCAGGCCGTGCTGGTCGTCTGCGACGCGGTCCCGGTGAACAGCATCGTTTCGGTCTGGCCGAACGTGTTGACGGGATCGCTGGCGAGACGGCCCGCATACGCGATCGAGGGGAACATGGTCGTGGCGTTGGAGATGCTGTAGCCCATCGCCAGGTTGCCGGCGCGATCGAGCGCGAGACTGGGCACGAAGCGATGCATCACATTTGCGCCATCCGGATCCCACGTCGCGGCCTGAGGGATGGTGGGGTTCACGTTGCCGCCAGTGACGTCGACCTGATACCAGCGCGGCGCGGCGAAGCCCGTGGTGTTGGCGCGCCGCACGGTGTGCGGAATCCACAACGACTCGACTCCGCCGAGGTTCGTGTACTGGTTCTGAACCATCGCGCGAAGCTGGACGACGTTGAGCAGATTGGCCGTGCCGGGCTGCGGTGCATTCGCCACGGCGGCGTTCGGCCAGGCCGTCGAGGAGATCGGAGTGTCTGGTCCGGTGAACGTCGAGAGAGAAATGCGATCCCAGTCGACGTGGAACTTGTAGACGGTGACCGCGTTCGTGAAGAGCCAGGTCGAGAGGAAGAGATTCGGGCGTCCCGGCGGCGGCGTGCCCGTCTGAAGCCGCGCGTTGCTGGGCATCACGGCGAAATCAGTGCCGGGGATGTCGAACGCCACGACCTGCACGGTCGGGCTGCCGGCATACATCTGCCGTTTGTTGAACGCCCAGGCTCGCGCATTCGCGAAAACGCCGCCGGGGCCGAAGCCCTTCATGTTCGCAGACATGTAGATGCCGTCGGGCCAGATGGCCAGCTTTGCGTACTCGTTGAGAAAATCGTTCAACTGGATCGAGTAGAAGTGCCAGCCGCCGGTGAGCGGGTCGCTCGTCTGCGAGACGGCGAAGCACTGGAAGGCCGGAGCGATCGCATTGCCGCCGCCGTCGGTCGCGTATGCGACGTCGGTCAGCACCCAGCGGTCTTCGAACGTGTCGTACAAAACGACCGGACTGGCCGCGTTGTCAGTGTCGCACAGGTTGCCGAAGCTGCCCTGGCTCATCAGCGTGTCGAACGTGAACGCTGCCTGCTGATTGCCTGTTTTGTCGTAGATGCCGACCGAGGAATTGACGGCCTGAATGTAGTAGTCCGGTCCGGCGTCACCTGTGGCGTCGGAGGGGCTGGTCGATCCCCAGAACTCTCGATCGAGTCCTTCGAACACGGTGTTCGGCGCCGGGGCCGCGGCATTGGGTGTCGGAGGCGCGGCCGGCGGCTCGATGCTGTCGCCGATCTCGACGGGCGTGTGTTTCGGCGGGTCGAGCTGGGCCCGTTCGAGTGGATCGGGCCGTCGCGCCGGCAAGGCGCGCAAGTCGAACTGTTTGCTCGCTCCACGCTTCAACTGCATCTCGATCGGCCGCAGCGCGGGAACCGATCCGACAGGACTCAGGGCCTCTCCATCTTCAGGAGAGTTCCCCTCGGTCTTGACGTTGGTCTGCAGCGAGGCTGCGCCCACTGTATCCGGGAGGATGAGCAACGCGAAAAGCAAAGCGATGAACGCACGTTTCATTGGGAAAATCCTTTTGTTCGACAGGCTGAGCTCGCCCACACGGAGCCAAGCGTGCGCAACAGCGTCATTTGTTCTTTAGGGTGCGGACGGAAGGGTGGATGAACCGCTGTGCGACCAAAATTCACACCGGTTTTGGAAACAGATGGTACACGATCGAGCTCTGCACAAGCCCGATTCGATCCATCGCCCAGCGATTGCCTACAGCTCGAACGCGGGCGTGCGTGATCACGTCCCGGCTTGCCGAGCTAGAAGGGTCGGTGCGACGCCGAGCGGCGTCGCGGCACCATCAACGAACCGAGCGTCTCTTCCCCGGATTCAGCCGGACCGCGGGCGTCGCTGCGGACGGCGCGCTCATCCCGAAATCGTTGTAGGCGCGCACGCGGAACGCGGTGTTGTCCGGCATGGCCAGCGACGCGGAGTGCGTTTCGCCGTCGTACCAGGCGGCGACCTCGTTCCAGGAGCCGTCGGCGACGCGGTATTCGATGCGATAGCCGGTGCCGCTGCCGGTCCATTCGACGACCATGCGGGTTCCGGCGAGACGGGCTGTCGCGCGCGGCGCGGGAGGGACGCCGAGCGGCGGGCCGGCGATTCCAAAGGGGGCGTTGCGGAGTACCACGCGCGTCGCGCCGTGATGCGGAGCGTCGGGGCGGGGCTGGAATGAGATGTAGCTCAGACCGGATGCGCTGCGGACCAACCGTGCACCGTTGAACGAACCGTCGGCAATCGTGTTTTCGTCGCGGACACTTCCGCTGGACGTCAGATTCGCAATGCGCTGCCGTGAGCCCTCGCGCCAGAGAATTGCGACATCGCCGGAGGTCGTGCTGGCGATGGACGGATACCCGACGCTCCAGGTCGAGGTGGCGATGGTCTGTCGGGCGATCGAGCCATTGAGGCCGACGAACGCAGATTCGATCGAGAGCCCATCGTCGTACGCCACGACATAGCGGCTGCCGTTCCACGCGATCACGGGCTGAGTCCACGTCCAGTGACGCGCCCCGAGGACGAGATCCGTCGCGTCGATGCGTGAGAGATCGGCGTTGAGCCGCGCGCCTTCGACCCCGTGCTCGACAGGATCGGGACAGTCGCCGCTGCACGGAGGTGCGGCCAGCCAGACCGCGAGAAAATCAATTCCGTTCGATGCGATCGAGGGGAAACTCGCGGCCGTCGTCGCGTCGAGCGCACGAATCATGATCGTTGAGGAAAGATTGCCACTCGGATCGAGTCGCGCCGCTACGACGTCGTTTTCCCACCCCGGAGGAGTCGTTGGTTTAACACCGATGATGGCGTAGTGGTGACCATTCGACGCGATGCCGGTGGGATGGAATGGGATCGAGATGGTGCGGCCCGACACCACGCCGCGCGCATCGATTCGATACGCGGTGCCTTTGTAGTCGACCCGATAGTCGGACGTCGTGATCGGATTCCCCTCCGCGAGCACGACGACGAAGTTCGTGCCGTCGGTGCCAGCGATCGCGTGGTAGATCGTGCGATTCGTGAGCAGGCGCTCGCTCCAGTTGCCGTTTCCGTCCTGCAAGCCGGCATACACCGACTCGACGCCGTTCACGGTTTCGGTCCAGACGACGAGCGTCGTCGTGCCGCTGTTCACGGCGGCGAGCAGTTTCTGATCCGCGGCGCCGAACGTCGACCACGCGTCGGACGGCGTACCGCCCGGCAGGACATCGACCACCGCGTCTTCCTCGCGATTCCACGCCAGCAACACGCGCCCCTGGTGCGCAAGCAGCGCGGTGGCATAGTGATGTCGATGGGCGGCCTGACTGGGCTCGGCGAGCGTCGGCACACCCTGCGTGTCGAAATGCATCGCCCGCACTGAATCGACCGACTTCTCAGTCGTGAAGTCGTATTTGCTGCGCCAGTACGCGAGCACGAAATCGGAACCCGACCACATTGCGGACGGCGAACCGTAGGTCCTTCCGGACTCCTGCGTGAAGGGAACGCGCGGCCCAACATGGCTGCCGTTGATCATCACGGAGACGCCGCCCGTGTCGTCGATCCAGGCAGCGAAATACCGCGTGCCGTCGCTCGCGATCGCGACCTCGCGTGAGCCAGAGTAGGCCACACTGAGTGCCTCGCTCGAAGAGATGACGCCATTCGCGCCGAAGTTCGTGAGCTGCAACTCGCTGGATGATGCGGTGATCGCCGCGAAGCCACGTCCGTCGCTCGCGACTGCCCAGGCATCGGCGCGTCCCGGAAGAGACTGGACGCTGACGCCCGACGGCGTCGCGTTCTTCGTGAGCGGCAGCGTCAGAGCGCGAGGGAAGGTGGAATGCTCCGCCAGGAGGAGAAGCGTGTTGCCGTTGAACGCGAGTCGCGGGTACCGCGCACCAGTCATCAGCGTGAACTCACCCGCCAGTGGCTCGCCATCGCGATCGAGCAGACGTCCCGCGATGCTCGTGCCGTTCGTTCCCGCGACGACGAAGTTCGCTCCGTTCCAGAGCACGTCGAACGAGCCGATGCCCGGCTGCGTGACGGCGAGCACCGGACGGCCGACACGCTTCACGCCTTCGACCAGCCTGGTCACGCGCACGAACCCGCCGGAGCTCCAAAAGAGGAAAACATCCGTGCCGTTCGACGCGAGCCGCGCCTCTCCCGGCACGGTGCCGTATCGCGTGTTGGTCAGGGCGATCGGCTCCCCGAACCCAAACGCGAACGCAGTGGCGGGAGTCAGGAGCGAAAGGAGCAGCAGCGAGACAGCAATTTTGCGCATGACCACGCGTGATTGTACGGGACAGCTCGCAATAACGTTTAGCGCTACCCGCGAAAGCCATGGTCGCGCGCGAAGACCATCGCCTGCGCGCGGGTCCAGACGCCCAGCTTGTCGTACACGCTGGAGATGTGATTGCGAACGGTCTTCTCGCGAATGTCGAGACGCTCGCCGATCTCCGCGTTCGCCAGCCCCTCGGTGAGCAGCGCCAGGATCTCGCGCTCGCGCGGCGACAAAGCAGCGAATGGATCGTCCGCGCGCGACTCCCCTCTCGCCGCGGACAGCTCGCAAAACGAGAGCACCGCTTCCTGAAATCGCGGCCACGCCGGCTCGTCTTCGAGCAGCACGTGGTTCTGCGAGTCCAGCTCGACGAACTGCGCGCCCGCGATGCCCGACGCAATGAGTCGCCCCTCGGCGAAGGGCACGATCTGATCGTTCCGCCCGTGAATGACGAGCGTCGGAACGCGCACCTCATCGAGCAGGTGCATCACATTCATCTTCCCGCGCATGCGCAGCAGCTCGGCGGCGATTTCGCCGGATGTCGTGCGGCGACAGAGCTCGTTGAACCACGCGAGCTGTTCGGCCGTTCCGCCAGGAATGAAGCGCGAAGTGAAGAGCTGCCGGAATGACGGATTCTCTTTCCCCCATCCGATGCGCACCGCTTCGCGAATGAGCCGGTACTCGCGCACCAACTCCGGATCGACGCGATGGTCGTAGCCGCGTGCGTATGCGCCGTAGAGGATCATGCGCGCGACGCGTTCCGGATGCCGGACGGCGTAGGCGATGCACGCGGCCGCGCCTTGTGAGATCCCCAGCAGCGTGAAGGGTTCCTGCGGCGCGGCAGCGTCGATGACGTCTTCGAGATCGCGAGTCCAGACGTCCATCGACAGGTCCGCGACCTGCCAGTCCGTGAGTCCGCATCCGCGCTCGTCGTAGCGCACGAAGCGGAAGTGGTCGCTGAAGAAGCGGAGCCAGTGGCGCCACACCGGACTCTCCCACTCGAACTCGAGATGGGTCATCCAATTCGACGCCTTGACCAGACACGGTCCCGTCCCCGCCTCGGCCCAGGCGATCTTTACGTCGTCGTCAGTGCGCAAAAATCGGATCTTCTGCCGTGCCTGGGACATTTGTCCTGCCTTGCGCTGGCGATTGTAAGTCGTTCGGGACAACGCACCCATACCGCTCCAAAACGGTAAAACCGACGTTGTCGGATATGACCAAACGAATCGGATTCTTCGTGTACGGGCTCGTCTGCTACGCCGTCTTCTTTGCGACCTTTCTCTATGCCGTCGGCTTCATCGGAGGGTTCGTCGTCCCGACGACGCTGGACGGACCGGCGCGAGTGCCGCTCGCACAAGGCATCGCCATCAATGCGGCGCTGCTCGGATTGTTCGCGGTGCAGCACAGCGTGATGGCGCGCCGCTGGTTCAAAGAACGCTGGACGCGCATCGTGCCGCAGCAGATCGAACGCTCGACGTACGTCCTCGCCTCGAGCCTCGCACTCATCCTCGTCTTCGCGAAGTGGCAGCCGCTCGGCGGCGTCGTGTGGTCGGTTGAGGATCCCGTGGCACGCGCGATCCTCTATTCACTCTTCGCGTTCGGATGGGCACTCGTGCTCGTGTCCACGTTCCTCATCAACCATTTCGACCTGTTCGGACTGCGTCAGGTCTGGCTCTTCCTGCGCAACCGGCCGTACACGACGCTCCGATTCGGAACGCCCGGCCCCTACGGTCTCGTGCGTCATCCGTTGTATGTCGGCTGGTTCTTCGCGTTCTGGATGACGCCGACCATGACCTACGCACATCTGTTGTTCGCGATTGCCACCACGGCGTACATCCTGATCGCGATTCAGTTCGAGGAGCGCGACCTCGTTCACGAACACGGCGCAGCGTACGAGGAGTACCGTCGGAAAGTGCCGATGCTCGTGCCGTTCACGCGGCGTTGAACAACCGCTGTTTCGATCGATCCTGTCGACAGGCTTCTGCTCTTTCGCCATCATGTCGCCTCATGCGTTTTCTCCGGTCCCTCGGCTGCGCTGTAGCCCTGATGGCGGCGATGTCCGGGTGGGCCGAGGTGCGTGTGGTGTTGCATGCGCCGCGGGAGGGAGAGGTGTTGCGCGGCGGCACGCAGGCCACGGTCTCGTGGTCTGCGGAGAGCCTGCCGCGCTTCGTCGAAGAGTGGGAAGCATTCCTCTCCGTCGACGGCGGCAAGTACTACGCGTACCGCATCACGCCGCATCTCGAAGCCGATCGGCGTCAGTTCACGTTCGAGGTTCCGAACGTCGAGACCGAGCGCGCGCGCATCCTCATTCGCGCCGGCGATGAACGGCGCGAGATCGAGCTCGAGTCATCGCCGATCTTCGCGATCCACGCTGATGCGACGCGCGCGCTCGCAACAGAGCAACTCGAAGTCGACGACGAAGAACGCGGCGAGCCCGCGCGCGAAGGCGATCGCGGCGTCGTCGAGTGGATCGACGGCGATCGTGACGGCGAGCACCTCACGCCGCGCAGCGCGCGCCATCGTCCGCTCACCGTCCATCCGAGGCCGGGAGCCGCGCTGCATACGGAATCGGTTGAAGAACCGGCCGTGCGATTCGCGACCGCGCCACACACCACCGCGTCGCTGGCCATCTTCGTTGCCCACCATTCTCCGGCGCATGTCGAGTCAGGACATCGCACCGGACGCGACGTACTTCTCGCCTACCGCCGCTTGAACCTTTAGCGCAACCCTTCGTTCCGCCTTCTTCCCGCAGCGCGCGGCGGCCACAGGTCGCGGCGTCGCTGCGCCTTTGTTGTTGCGCACAACGGAAGGAGTTTCATGCGAACCCGTTTCGTATTCTGGATTAGCTTTGCGCTGCTGCTCGCAGCGCCGCTTCTCGCGCAGTCGCCCAACACCGCGTCGCTGATCGTCGACGTCGTCGATGAAAGCGGCGCCGTCGTTCCTGGCGCGCGCGTCTCCGTCGCGAACGATGCGACCGGCGCCACGCGCGATGCGCTGTCGGGCAGCGACGGCATCGTGACCATCCCCGCGCTCCCGCTCACCGGAACTTACACCCTCAACGTGTCGAAAGACGGCTTCGGAAACGAAGAGCGTCGCGACATCACGCTTCGCTCCGGCGAGACCGCGACCTTGCGCGTCACGCTGCGCGTCGGTGCCGAGAGCGCCGGCGTCACCGTCTTCGGCACTGCCGAAGGCGTGCGCGCCGATGCGCAGATCGGGCGCCGCTTCGACAGCGACGACCTCGCGAAAATCCCCATCCTCGGCCGCAAGATCACCACGCTACCGCTCTTCAATTCAGCATTCCGGCAGGGCAAAGGCACCGGCGATCTGTTCGTCAATGCGACTTACTTCATCACCGGCGCAGGCTCGCGTCGCACGACCACCTACATCCTCGACGGCGCGACGAACGACGAAGGGTGGGGCCGCCAGACGATGCTCGCCACCGTTCCCGTCGGATCGGTGCAGGAAGCGACTGTGCTCTCCAATGCCTTCTCCGCCGAATACGGATGGACCGCTGGTCCCGCGGTGAACCTCGTCACGAAGTCGGGCACGAACAGCCTCACCGGCGACGCGATCGTCATGGTCCGTCCCGGCGACTGGCAGGCCGACGAATTTTCGACGTCGGGCTTTTGTGCGCCGGATGCCGAAGGCTGCGTCACGCCGTCGACCCTTCAGGCGATCAACCCGGTCGACATCCCCGATGAGCTGAACCAGTACTCCGCCTCGATCGGCGGCCCGCTCGTGAAGAACCGCACCTTCTTCTTCGCCGCGGCCGACTACACGCAGCAGGACCGCACCACGTTCCTTTCCCCATCGGTGGTGCCGGCCGGATCCAATCTCGCGTACACCGGCCATTACAACCAGACGCTCATCAACGCGCGCGTCGATCACAACCTCACCGACGCGCAGACGCTGATGCTGCGCGCGAACATCGATCGCATGTCCGACGACAACCCGCAGGACGCCGTCGGCGGGACGAACGGACCGAGCGTCGCGCGCCGCTATTCGCGCCGCTCGTGGATCGGGCAGCTCAACGACACCGCGGTCCTCAGCGCGAACCTGCTCAATGAAATGCATTTCGCGTATCTCAACGGCGACCCGGTCACGCTGTGGGAAGCGCAGACGCCGTCGACGACTTACACGCGCGCTGGCTCCGCGCCGTTCACGATCGGCCAGTCGCGCGCGTCGAATCTGCATGGCCGCCAGTTGCAACTCGCCGATACGCTGTCGTGGTCGCGCGGCAATCACTACGTTCGCTTCGGCGCGAGCGTGAGCCGTCACACGTCGGGCGGCACCGGCAATGAGCCCGGCACGCCGATCCTCGGCACGTTCACCTTCCGGAACACCACCACCGCGCCGTTCGATCAGCTGACCCTCGCCGACGTGCAGCAGTACACGCAGCCGATCAGCTTCGGCATCGACAGCTACGAGCTGACGCAGTGGCTCTACACCGGTTTCGTGCAGGACAGCCTGCACTGGCGCAATCTGACGCTCGACCTCGGACTGCGCTACGACCGTCAAACGCTCACCGACGACAAAAACAACCTCGCACCGCGCCTCGGCTTCGGCTGGCATCCGGGCGGCGATCCGAGCCTCGCGATTCGAGGCGGCTACGGAATCTATTACACGCAGATCCGCTCGAACTCCGTGGCCAGTTATCTCGTCAACGGTCTCGATGGACTCACGACCTACACCGCGACGCCGGGCCAGCTCGGCTTCCCCACCTGCCTCACCGGTGATTGCCTGCCGCTGGCGCTCGATCCGCGGACGCTGCCGGCGTCGCAGTTGCCCGCGCGCGATATCACCATTCGCGCCGGCCGCGCCGACTTCTATCGCGAACAGTTCGCGCGCTACGGACTGAACTTCGACCTTCTGCCGAACTATCCCGATGAACTGGTCAATCCGCGCAGCGAGGTCATGTCCCTCGGCGCAGAGCGCGAGTTTTTCAAAGGTCTCGTCATCGGCGCCGATCTCGTACATCAGCACTGGAGCGACCTCGATCGCACGGTCGATTTGAACGCGCCGTCGCCGTTCGACCGCACCGCACCGGGCCAGGTCCGCACTGTGGCCGCGGCAAATGCGACGCGTCCGATCCTCCCGGTCGCCGGCGGCGTGCGCCAGGTCAACGTCGTGACGAACCTCGGCGAAGCGGACTACAACGGCCTGCAGACGCAGGTCACGTATCGCGGACTCTCACGTTTCTACGGCGCACTGAGCTACACGCTGTCGAAGGCGACCAACACTTTCGAGCCGGACGGCAACGGCATCGCGCCGAATCAGAGCAACATCTCGCGCCTCGGCGAAGAAGAACGCGGACCGAGCGTCGTCGATCAGCGTCATCGCGCCGTGCTGATGCTCACGTACGAACTGCCGCTCAACATCACGATCGGTACGGTTGCGCAATACGCATCGGCGCGTCCGTTCAGCGCCACCACTGGCATCGACAACAACGGCGACGGCGCGAACAACGACCGCCCCGTGATCGACGGAGAAGTCATCGGCAAGTCGACGTTCCGGGGCACGGCGACATCCGAAGTCGCGGCGTTTGTGGAGGGAAGCATCTTCCGCTCGTCGAGAGGCAACGTCGTGGTGCGGCTCGAAGGCTTCAACCTTCTCAATCACGGCAACTACCTCGGCCGCGGCCAGACCGTTTACGGCGACACCGCGACGCCGAATCCGACCTTCGGCCAGCTCGTCGCCGCCGGCTCGGCCACCAACGCCCTCCCCGCCTTCGCCAACGTCGATCCGCCGCGCATGTTCCAGGCGCAGGTCCGCTTCATCTTCTAAATCATGAAACGACTTTCACTCTCGATCCTGCTCATTACCGCCGCTGCGTCGCTTTTCGCGGCGTCGAAGCCACTCGTCATCAGTCTCGCGAAGGAGCGCGCCGGCCGTCCGCCGGCGCGCTTCATCCCCGTCGTCGGCGACTGGATCATCGCTCCCGATGATTCAGGAAAGCCGGTGGTTCAGGTCGACGGCCGGCAGTGGATCAAAGGCCAGCCGTCCGCCGGTCTCGCCGCGAAAGCGCGGACGATTTACGGTGCGCGTCACGAGGAGTTCATCGACGGCGTCAAGGCGTATGCGTACTTCCCGTACTCGGTCGCGAAAGACGTCCCCGACTTCACGAACGGCGAGATCTCGATGCGCTTCCGTCTTCTTGGCGGACAGCTCGATCAGTGCGCCGGCATCCTCTTCAATCTCAAATCGAACGGCGACTATCTCGCTGTCCGCTTCAACGGCAAAGAGGACAACCTCGTGCTCTGGACGTTCAAGTCGGGCAAGCGCAGCTTCGTGAAGAAAGGCGCGCACGACGTGCATCTGAAATACGGCGAGTGGCATTGGATGAAGATCGCCGTCGACGGCACGCAGCTCCGCGGATATCTCGACGACGAACTGCTGCTCGAGTACACGCTGACCGAGCCGGTGTCGGGAAAGGTCGGACTCTGGTCGAAGACCGACAGCGTCAGCCAGTTCGACGACTATACGATCGCCGCGCGATGACCGCGGCGATCAGCAGCGGCCACACGACATAGAACAGCGTCGCCGCACCACGCGGCGACGCGTTCAACGGATAGCCCGGATACTCGGCCGTCCCGCGTTCGGGCGGCGTGAGTCCGGCCAGCGTCTCGAGGTCGTCGAGCACGATCTCCTCTGTCGTCGAGCGGCTCGACGCTTCCTTCTTGCCGATGCGATAAACGATCGTGCCGTAGAGCTCGTCGTTCTCGAAGAGTCCGGAGCGCCCAGCGTACGGATACTCGACGCGAAGGTCGCGCAGGGTGCGACGCAGTTTCGTCAACACGTTGCGCTCATAGTCATTCGCACGCGGATCTTCTGCCGCGAGATGCATGCGGATCGTGACCGGCACATCGATCCTGCGCAGCAGTTGCTCATCGGCGCGCGAGAACGAATTGCGTCGATCCTCGGACACATCGGCGCTGCCCGCAGCTCGCGTCACTGCAAGCACCGCGATGACCACGACGATCACGGCGATTGCTGCGCGAAGCACACGCGTGCGTCGTCGCAGATCGAGACACACCGCCGCAATCGCGAGCAACGCGATTGACAACATCAACGACGCTGACACGACATTGAAGCCGACGAGTCCGCGCTCGAACTGTCGCAACATCGCTTG
>DASVNL010000328.1:0-1832 GCA_036383875.1 Thermoanaerobaculia bacterium | reverse complement strand
GTTCCGTTCGCGCAACTCGCAAAGGCCGCCGGCGCTCCGAGCGCGAAGAACATCGTCGCCCTCGGCCTGCTCGCATCGCTGTTCGCGCTCCCGATGGACAGCATCCGCACCGCGATGCGCAAACGCTTCCGCAAACGCGACGCGTCGGTGATCGACGCGAACATACGCGCGCTCGACATCGGCGCGGGGATCGCTGCTCCGCGTTTGCGCGACGCGGGCAACGAATCAGGTCCGGCGCGACTGCTCATGTCGGGCAACGAGGCGACCGCGTTCGCGGCGCTGCACGCCGGCTGCAGTTTCTTCGCGGGCTATCCAATCACGCCGTCTACGGAAGTTCTGCAGTTGCTCGGCGAGTGGCTGCCGAAGATCGGCGGCACGTGTCTGCAAACCGAAGACGAGCTCGCGGCGATCGGCGCAGTCGTCGGCGCATCGTTCGCCGGCTCGAAGGCGATGACCGCGACGTCCGGCCCGGGCCTTTCGCTGATGTCGGAGATGCTCGGACTCTCATCGATCGCTGAGATTCCGAGCGTCGTGATGAACGTGCAGCGTGGCGGGCCGTCGACCGGCATTCCGACGAAGAGCGAACAGTCCGATCTCTTTCACGCGATCTACGGCGGACACGGCGACATGCCCCGCGTGGTCCTCGGCTGCTCCGACGTCGAAGACTCGTTTCACACGACCGTCGACGCGTTCAACATCGCCGAGGAGTTTCAGTTGCCGGTGATCGTGCTGTCGGATCAACTCATCGCGCAGCGACGCGAGACGATCGACTCCGCATCGTTCATTCACGACGTCGTGTCGCGCCGCATTCCGCTCGAGCTGAACGATTCCTACCAGCGCTACGCGATGACGGACGACGGCGTTTCGCCGATGTCGATTCCGGGGATCGCCGGCGGCATGTACCAGACCAATGGTCTCGAGCACGATGAAGAAGGACGACCGAGCTCGATGTTCGTTACGCACGAGCGGATGAACGCGAAGCGTCATCGCAAGCTCGAAGCGATCGCGCACAAGTACCCGCTCTACCGGCGCTTCGGCGTGCACGATCCGGAAGTCGGGATTCTCTGTTGGGGCTCGTCGGCTGGTCCGGTCGCCGAAGCGATCGAGGTGATGAACGCGATGAACGCGGGCGTCGCGGCGTTCGTGCCGCGCATCCTCTCCCCGCTGCCGCTGCGCGAGCTGCAGGCCTTCATCGATTCCTGCGCGCGCATCGTGATCATCGAGCTGAGCTTCGAACAGCAGTTCCACCGCTACCTGCGCTCGCTCGTGACGCTGCCGAAAGATACGCGCGTGCATGCGCGCTCTGGCGGCAAATCGCTTTCGGTGACGGAAGTCATCGAAGCGACGGAAGTCTCCGCGGAGGTGATGGCATGACGTTCACAGCGAACGAATTCAAGACCGATCTGAAACCGGTGTGGTGTCCGGGCTGCGGCGATTTCGCCGTGCTCAATTCCGTGCATCGCGCGCTCGCGGCTGCGGGCTGCGCGCCGCACGAAACGATTCTCGTCTCCGGAATCGGCTGCTCCTCGCGGCTGCCCGGATACGTCGAGACGTACGGACTCAACTCGCTGCACGGACGCGCACTGCCGATCGCCACCGGCGCGAAACTCGCGTCGCCGCGCATGACCGTCGTCGCAGTCGGCGGCGACGGCGATGGCCTCGCCATCGGCGGCAACCACTTCCTACACGCGTCGCGTCGCAACGTCGACATCGCGTACTTCATGATGGACAACGAGATCTACGGGCTCACGAAAGGCCAGGCCGGTCCGACCACGCCGACGGGCGACAGGACGAAGTCGACGACGTACGGCAATCCCGATCCGTCGATCGAT
>DASVNL010000327.1:0-23210 GCA_036383875.1 Thermoanaerobaculia bacterium | reverse complement strand
ATTACGGAGTTTCCGCTGCCCGGCTCGGGGCGTTATCCGAATTCACTCACGTTCGGCCTCGACGGAAATCTCTGGTTCACGTCGCGCGACAACAACACCATTGGAAAGATGACGGCCACCGGACTCGTGACGGAGTATCCGGTCACGGGCGATCATCCGCGCGCGATCGTCGCGGCGCCCGACGGGACGTTCGTCTATTCGACGGACATGCATCAGTACCGCATGACCCCGACCGGCGACGTCACGTTGCTGGCGCAATTCGTCGCCGCGAACGACGCGATCGTCGGACCGGACGGCGCGCTGTGGAGCAATCAATTGAACGGCGTTACGCGCATCGGCGTGGATGGTGCCGTCAAAACGTGGACGCTGCCGCATGGCGGGTGGGCAGGGAACGCGATCGCGATCGGGCCGGACGGCAAGGTCTGGGTGAGCGAGTCGAATACCGGCGCGCTCTATCGAATCATCCCGGATGCGCCGATCGCGATTACGGCCGTCGCCGCGTGCCGCATGCCCGATGGCGGTGTGGGCGGAGTGCTTGCGACGTTCGTCGATCCCGACACGACGCGCAGTGCCAGCGACTACAACGCGTATGTCGGCAGCGCGGGTGGGCAAGTCACGCAAACCGGTGCGGGCACATTCAATGTGACCGGCTCCTTCACTGGGACGACTCCCGTGAAGGTGACAGTCGTTGCGAAGCCGGGAACGAATTTGATCGGTCAGAGCGTCGCAGCGAAGTCTGTGATCAACGAAGTCGTTTCGACGCCGAGTCGCACGCAGTTCTACAAAGAAGGTGGAAGCGCGTCGTTGCAGGTCGCGACGGACGGCTCGTGTTTGTGGAACGCGTCGACGAGCTCGCATTTCATTTCGCTCACAGGACAAACAGGGAGCGGCGCGGGGACGGTTTCGTTCACGGTCGCGCCGAATCCGAATGCGTTCACGCGCATCGGCACGATCTACGTGAACGGCCAGATGGTGACCATCACGCAGCAGGGATATCGCAATCCGCAGTCGCAGTTGTATCTCGTCACGCCGTGCCGCTTCATCGACACGCGCGACTCGACGCCGCTGCCCGCGCAAACGACGTGGACGCGCGCAGTCGCAAATCAGTGCGGGATTCCGGTCGAAGCCACCGCGGTCGTTGCGAACGTCACGATCGTCAATCCGGCGGCGAATGGATTCGTGACTTTGTATCCGCCGGACACTGCATGGCCGGGAACCACGACCGTTTCGTTCCGCACCGGACGGACGCGCGCCAACAACGTGCTCATCCCGATCCGCTATGACGCGTTCAACATCTACAACGGCGCCGCGACGCCCGTGCAGTTCCTGATCGACGTGACGGGCTACTTCAAGTAGTCCGTCACGCGCGTGGCTTGAGCACGACTTTCAGCGCCGTCGTGATTTTCTCGCGCGAGAGATCGCCTTTGTAGATGAATCCGTCGGCGCGCGCGAGCTGGGGCTCCGGCACGCCTTCGACTGGCTTCCGCGACGTGACGATGACGATCGGGATGTCGCTGGTCTCGGGATTGTCTTTGAGGAGGCGCAGGAACTCTTCGCCCGGCATGCCCGGCAGCGCCAGGTCGAGCAATACGGCATCGGGATGCTGCGCCTGAATTGCGAGCAACGCGCCCTCCGCATCTTCGACTTCGATCACGTTCGCCGGATTGACCATCGTGCGCAGCACGTAGCGCGCGCGTTCATCGTCTTCGACGATCAGCAGCGTGATCGCGGGCGCCTGCACGGGTCGCGTGTATTCGTCCACCGCGGTCGCGAGCTCAAGGATGTTGAACGGCTTGCGGATCACTGTACGCACGACAGGAGACGTGAGGGTGCTCGTCACCGCCGGCGGAGCGGCGGTGACGAGCACCACGGGCGTCGCAGGCGAGTGCTGTTCGATGAACTCGATGACGTCCTGGCCGCTGACCACCGGCATCATGAGGTCGAGGATGACGAGGTCGAACTCATTGTTGCCGAGGACGGAGATTGCTGCCTGTCCCGAGTCGACTGCGATCGGCGAATGCCCGTCGCGGCGCAGCAGGACGTCGACCAGCTTCCTCGTGGATGCGTCGTTTTCGACGATCAGAATGTTTTTGGCTGTCATGGAGGAAGTTCGGTCGGCTCACCGTAGACCAAGCGCATCCATGACGCAACGAACTTTTAGTCCAACGCGAAGACGCAGTTCACTGTCGCCTTGACCGCGATGCGACCAGGCGCGAGCGGACCGTCGCCGCTCGACGGAGTCCCTCCCACAGGGCTCGCATTCTGCGAGACGTTCGTTGACGCGCCCGAGTTCCACCGTCCGTACCACGACGAGTACGACGAGCTCCACCAATCCGTCGCCTCGGCGATCTGTAGGACTTTGCCTGCATTGCGGCCGAGGGATTTCGCGAGCAGTTGCGCTTTCTCGAGGGCGGCCTGCGTGGCGAGGCGGCGTGCCTCGTCGCGATGCGCGCGCAGTTTCGTCGTCAGGAAGCGAATGCCGTTCACGTGATTCGCACCCGCCTCCACGAGTTGCGTGAGCAGACGCTCGAACCCGGCCACGTCCTTCGACACGATCACGACCGAGCGTCGCACGACGTAATTCACGGGCGTCGCGCGCGACCGTCCGTCGGAGTCGTAGTAATTCGGATCGATGCTGATGTAATCGGTCTGGATCGATGACGGCTCGACGCCGTTGCGTTTCGCGACGGCGATCGTTTTCGCGACTGCGGCGTCATTGAGCTCTTTGGCGACGCTCAATGTTCCGTGCACGATCTCGACACCGATCGTGAACTCGACCTGATCGGGCTCGACGAGGACTTCGGCATTGCCGGATGTCGAGACGGATGGCTCGTTCGGAAAGCTCTGTGCGAATGCGGCAACGTGAATGAGCAACAATGGGACGAATGCGAATCTACGGAACATCGAAACCTCCTGCAGCGAGTATGAGTTCACGGTTGCGTGTTCCGGCCTTCGCGCGTCCGGCTTTTTACAGAGCCTGTACGCCGAAACTCTTTCGGGCCGCGGGCGTCAGAACAGCCATGCATGCACGCGCGGCGTTCGCAGTTCTCCTCGTTCTCGTTCTCAATGTCCCCGCACACGCGACTGCGCTCGACGACTTGCGTCGCGCTCTCGGCGAGCTTCGCGGCGAGGCGCCGTTGCGCGTGAAGATCGACTCCACGCATCGGCGCGGTGAGGGGAAGGAGAAACGCGAGAGTCGCGGGACGTCGATCGCGGAAGACGACGGCACGAGCATCCGCCTCGTGCATGACAAGAAGGATCTGCGCGTGCAGCTCGCGAAGAAGTCGGACAACCGGACGGATCACAGCGTCCCGGCGGCCGAGGCGTTCGAGATGATGAATTTCGCGCCGTGGCTGCTCAAGACGATCGAAGGCGCGACGCTGAAGAAAGTCACGCCGTCGACGCACGACGGGCAGCCCGCGACGCTGCTCGAAATCGTCCCGGTGCGCGAGAAGGACGAAGACGGCGACAAGTGGATCAAGAACTATTCGGACACGCTGCTGGTGTGGGTCGGCGCGGGGAACGTGCCGGTCGCGGCGGAGCGCACCATGAAGATCAAGGCGCGCGTCGTCGTGATCAGCTTCGAGTTGAACAGGAAGGAGAAGTGGCGCTTCATGCGCGCGGGCGAACGTCTGATCGTCGCCGCAAAGTCGCTCGACTCCACCGGCTCCGGCCTCGGCAAGAGCGAGACCGAGTTCAAGACGGCGGTAGTCTCGATTCTTCGATGACGGTGGTGAAGCTCGCGTCGTCGAAGTCGAGATAGAGGTGGCGCTCGGTGACGGAGAGCGTCATGCGCACGCGACGCTGCAACTTCTCCGCGACGCTCTCGATGAACCCGCGGCCGAACGAGTAGATCGGAATCTCCTCGCCGCGATGAATCTTGCGCTCCTGCAACTGCCCGAGGACGTTGCGGAGTTCCCGATGCGTGTACACCGCGACGCGATCCGCGAGCTTGCTCGCGCGATGCAGCCGATCCGCGTCTGGCATCCCGACTTCGATCCACGCGGTGATCTTCCCGGTCAGATCGCGCACGACGATCGCCGGCTCATCGCCATTCGACAATCCCGCCGTGAACTCGATCCCCTCGGTGTACTCGAGGCAATACCCGAGCACGCGGGTGACGAGATACTCCGCCGACTCCGACGGATGCATCGCCACGCGCAACTCCAACGTCTCGTACACCCCACGATCGACGTCGGAGAGCTCGATCGCGAAGTTGTAGATCGTCGAAGTGAGCGCCATTACTTCTGCCGCGTCGCGATGTAGCCGCCGATCGGTGCGAGCAACGCCCACGTCGTGAGCATCAGCAGGACCGGTCCGCTGATGCGGAACGCGGTCAGCGAGGAGAAGACGGTGCGCACTTCACCGGCGAACTGCGAGCCGAAGATTGCGATGACCAGCGTCAGTGCGACGGCGAGCGTTGCGGCCTGGCCGACGAACAGCGAGCGTCGCGCGATGGTCTGCGCTTCCTGGCGATGGCGCATCTGCAGGCGCCACCACATCGTGCCTGCGCTTGGAATCGTGGCTTCGGCGACGGCGTGCGCGCGATCTTCGAGCAGTGCGCCTGCGACTTCGCGCAACTCCGTGCACGCGTCGCAGGTCGTGACGTGTGCGTCGAGCTCGGCGCCGATGTAGCCGCGGCCCAACGCGTCGAGCAGTTCGTCTTCGCGCTGGCAGATCATCGCGCACCTCCCGTCAGGATCTTCGCGAGCTTGCGACGTGCGCGCAGCAGCAGCGTGCGCACGCTGATCGCGCGGACGCCGAGGATCTCGCCGATCTCTTCGTGCGACGCGCCTTGTGCGTAGGCGAGCCACAACATTTCGCGCTGCACCGGTTCGAGTTGCTTGAGCGCGCGCGAGAGATCGGTGCGCACCGCGGCCTGCTGATCGGGATGCGGCGTCGGACTCACCGGCGTCGGCATCGTCGAGTCTTCGTCGTCCTCGAGTTGCACTTCGCCGTGACGCCGCTCGCGGCGTGCGACGTCGCGGGCGAGGTTCGTGGCGATCTGAAACAGCGAGTTGCGGCGATGCGATTCGTTCTCGTGCGTGCGGCCTGCGCGATAGAAGCGGTAATACGCTTCCTGAAGAAGATCGTCGGCCTGCTGGCGGTCGCCGGTGATGCGCGAGAGGTACGACCACAACGGACGAGCCGTGCGTTCATAGAACGCACGGAACTCGTCTTCGCCCATGAGCGACAGGGTGCTGTCAACGCTGCGGCTGCCGGCCGTCGCCATGTCTCTGATCACGAGCGGAAAGTTCATCCCTTCGATCATCGCACGGGTCCGGATTCGGAGAGAGCGTCAACCTCCGGAGTCCGCAGGACGCCGAGGCGGCGCGAGACGATGACGGAGACGAACGCGGAGACGATGAAGCCGAGGCCGACGCAGAGGGCGATGCCGCCCATCGCGAACATCCCCTTCGCCGTTTCGGCGTCGAAGCGCGAGCTCACGAGCAGGATGCCGACCGCGCCCGCGGCGACGACGATGCCGAGCTGGATCGACCAAATCACGCGAGACACCGGCGCGTTCTGCGTCGGCGGCGCCTCATGCAGAGGAATCGGCGCGGACTCGAGGAACTTCGTGCCGGCCGGCGTCTTCATGTACTCGAGCAGCTCATTGCTCGTGCCGAAGCGGTCGAGGATCTTGTTGTGCACTTCGCTCTGCGTGCGCGCGAGGCGGCTCCAGCGACGCTGTTCGACGATCGTGCGCAGCAGCCAGCTCAGCACGAACGCGAAGAAGATGAACATCGAGAGGATGAACAGTCCCTCGAGGATGTCGTTGAGCGTCGAGTTGCGGCGCATCTCGAAGTTGTCGAGAAAGAACCGCGGGTTCCGCCGCACTTCCGGGTGCGCCGCGACGAATCGCGACAGTTCCGGGTAGCCCGTGAGGAACGCGTCGTTCGACAGCAGCGTCGGATCGAGCGTCAGGATCGTTCCGAGCTCGGGCGGGTGCTGCTGCAGCAGGTTGAAGAACTGATTGCGCGTGTCGTGGCTGTTGTACGGATCGCGCGGCAGCCCCTCGGTGTCGGTCGACGACGAAGAGCCGTTGGTGGAGGTGGTCACGGTCGCGGTGGTTTCGGTGGCGGCCGTGGAAGTGGTGGACGCTTCCTGCCCGAACACTGCCGTGGCGAGCGCTGCTGCGAGCGTCAGAATCAGAATCATTCGGGTGACGAGAGGCATGGGGTTGATCTCCTTCGCCGGTGGATACGCCCGAGGTCGCGGGCGGTGTACAGGCGAGGCGACTTTTCCCCGATGCCCTCAGCGCCACCAGTACGTCGACGGCGGATTCTCGGGCGTCACGATGTCGCCGGGGCGCGGCGTGGTGAACGCGATCCGGCCATTTGCCGCCTTGACGAGGCGTTCGCCGGGCTCGGACCAGTCGTGAAACGCGAGGTTCCACGTCGCCCAATGCACCGGCAGCAGCAACTTGCCGCGCACGTCGAGATGCGCCTGGACCGCCTCTTCGGGCGTGATGTGAATCTCCGGCCACGTGTGCCCGTACGCGCCGATCTTCATCAGCGTCAGATCGAACGGGCCGTACGTCTCGCCGATGCGTTTGAACTCGTCGAAGTATCCGGTGTCGCCGCTGAAGTAGACGCGATGCTTCGGACCGATCACCGCCCACGACGCCCACTGCGTTTCGTCCGGCTCGATCGAGCGGCCCGAATAATGACGCGCGGGCAGCGCGACGAAGCGCACGCCGCGCAGCTCGGCTTCCTGATTCCAATCGAGCTCGCGAAACTGCGCGCGCGGAACGCCCCAGCGTTCGAGATGCGCGCCGATGCCGAGCGGGACGAAGAACATCGTGCCGCGTTGCGCGAGTGCCTGAATCGTCGGCATGTCGAGGTGGTCGTAGTGATCGTGCGAGATCACGACCGCGTCGACGCGGCCGGTGTCGGCGAGCGCGATCGGCGGCGGATGAAATCGTTTGGGTCCCATCGATTCGAACGGCGAACAGCGATCGCTCCACACCGGATCGGTGAAGAAGCGCACGCCGTCGACGTCGACGATCACGCTCGAGTGTCCGATCCACACGGCGCGCAAGTCGGCGGCGTCGCCGAGGTCGCGTGCGGACAATTTGCGGATCGGAATGCCGTTCGGCGGATAGCGAACTTCCTTGCCGGTCAGTTGCAGGTAGATGCTGCGGAGAATCTCGCCTTTGCTCGTCGGAATCGAATTGCGAAATTTGCCGTCGCTCCAATGCGGCGAGCGGCGGACCGTTTCGAGTCGTTCGCCTTCGATGCGGCCGCCCAACGGCTTCCAGAGTTTCAACACCGCGACGCCCGCGGCGATCAGCGTGCCCGCGGCGGCGGCTGTGATGAGGAGCTTTCTGCGACGTTTCATGGTCATGCGATTCCGAGCTCGATGCGATTGCGGCCGCTTTCTTTTGCACGATAGAGCAGCGAGTCGGCGGCTGCGATCGCGGCGTGCGGTTCGTAGTCTTCGGTGATCCAGACGCCGAGGCTGATGGTCACACGGAGACCTTCCTCGATCGAGGAGAAGTCGAGATTCTCGACGGCGGTGCGCAATCGCTCCGCGATTTCGAACGCCTGTTCCGAGGTCGCGTTGAGCAGCACGATCAGAAACTCTTCCCCACCGATGCGTCCGATCTGATCGATGGGACGCAGTGCGATCTTGCACGTCTGTGCGACTGCGCGCAGCACCGTGTCGCCGGCGGCGTGTCCGTGCGTGTCGTTGATGCGTTTGAAACGGTCGATGTCGAAGGCGATCACGGCCGCTGGGCGGCGATGACGCTTGGCGTCTTCCATCGCGGCGTCGAGCACGTCGAGGATGTGGCGGCGATTCGGAAGCTGCGTCAGCTCGTCGGTGAGGGCCATGTTGCGCACGCGACGCGTGTTTGCGACCTGCCGCCAGAACAACACGGCCAGTGCGATCGCAAGCAGCGCGGTCAGCGCGATCACGATGCGCTGCAATTGCTGATTGCGTTGCGCCTCGTGCAACGTCGTCTCGCGGAGTTTGTTCTCGCGCGCGAGCGCACGATTTTCCTGCTCTTTCTTTCCCGCGTCGAATTCGACGCGAAGCCGCGACGACAATTCATCGCGGCGCACTCCCGCCAGTTCCTGCTGGATTTTCAGATGACGGGTGCGGAATTCGTAGGCGTTGCGCCAGTCGCCGAGTTGCGCGTAGACGAGCGCTGCCTCCTCGACGTTCTTGTCGATGAAGCGGATGTTCTTTTCCTTCTCGTAATAGGCGCGCGCGGCGGCGAGATCCTGCAGCGCCTCAGTGAAGCGGCCGAGCCTGCGATAGGCCATGCCGCGGAACTGATGTGTGTGCGCGATGTCGTTGTCGTTGCCGTCGCGTTCATAGAACGCGAGCGCCGCATTGAACTGCACGAGTGCTTCCTGGGCGCGGCTCTGCTTCATCAGCGACGATCCGAGCGCGCGCTTCGTGTAGGCGATATCGTCCGCGCGTTTCAGTTTCTCGAAGGCCGCCAATGCGTCGCGGTAATGACCTTCAGCCGCGGGGAGATCGCCTTTCGTTTCATTGGTCGCGCCGAGATTGAAGAGCGTGTCCGCGACGTCGTTCGGCTGGCCGTATTGCGCGTAGCCGGTCGCGAGCTGGTGGTAGTACTCGATGGCGCGGTCGTATTGCGCGACCTGCGCGTCGGCGTAGACGTTCGCAATGCCGGCCAACGCATCGAGCCGTTGTTTCTGACGGCCCAGCCGCTCATTCATCCGATAGGCGGATTGCAGATTGGCGAGCGCGTCCGCCATCGCGCCGCGGTTGTATTGCAGTTCGCCGAGGTGCCAGAGAGCGTCGGCTTCGGCGAGCGGATCTTTGCCGCGTCGCGCGAGCGTGACGGCCGCGAACTGATCGGTCTCCGCCTCGCGATCGCGGCCATCGGCGAGCAACGTCACGCCGCGACACGACACGAGCTTCGCCTGCAGTCCCAAATCTCCCGCACGCTCGGCCGCGGGCAATCCCACCGCGAGCGCGCGATACGCCGCGGGCCGGTCGGTGGTGGCCCACGTGCACTCGAGGAGTTTCGTGCGCGCGACGAGCCGCGGGTCCGGCGTCGCGACGAGCGCGCGATTCACGCCGTCGAGCAGCGTGCGCGACCGCGATGGATCCGTCGCGTGGATGCGCTCCGCCTCATTCAGCGTCTTCGCGATGTCCGCAGGTTCGATGGCTCGGGCGGTGAACGTGCCGGCGAGCGACACGAAGATCGCGCATGCGAGGCGCAGGGAATGGGGCATCGTGAGACAAGTGTCTCACGCGTTCACGCGGTCAGTTCGACGTCCGCAAATGGAAGGTGATTCGCGGGCGTGATGTGGACGTTTTTCACCTTGCGCGAGCGGATCGCGGTGGACGCGCCGTACACGAGCGGGACGAGGATCGCCTCATTCTCGATCATGTCGGTGATGACCTTGCGATTCGCCGATGACGGATCGGCGCGATGCGCGACGAGCGCCGCGTCCATTTCCGGCTTGTTCCAGCGCGCGAGGTTCGAGAGGTACTGATGTTTCGTCGAAACCTGCGCGGAATGCAGCAGCGATTCGTAGAACTCCGCGGGGTCCGGGTTGTCTGCGACCCAGCCCGCGAGCGCCATGTCGTATTCGCCGCGCGCGAGCGTGCTGAAGAAATCTTCCGCGCTCTTCGTGACGATCAGCTCCACGAAAATCCCGTACGTCCCCAACTGCCGCGCAATCTCCTCGGCCGACAGCAAAGGTTTGAGGATGTACGGCCGCGGCGTCCAGGGGACGACCAGCGTGAGTCGCGAGGGTTTGTTCGGAAACTTGCGAAGCAGTTCGCGGTCGCGGCGTTCGAGACTGCCCGTCGCTTTGCCCATCAGCGGCGGGATGATGTCCGCGGCCGTGAAGGCGAGGTGATTGCGCTCGTAGTTGATCTGCGCGATCGGCGTCGTGTCGATCGCGTGCTGCAGCGCGCGTCGCAGCGTGACGTCCGTCAGCGGCGGCTTCTGGCTGTTGAAGTAGAGGATGCTCGTCGAGTTGCTCGGCAACTGCATCGGCTGGTAGCCGGTGATCCCGTACTTCGCGACTTCGTTCACGCTGAGGTTCAGCGTGAGGTCGATGTCGCCGCGCTTCGCCGCGTCGATGAGCTTGAGCGGCGTGCCGTCCGGCTCGGCCGGATAAATCGCGAAGAGCAGATCGTCGACATGCGCGCGATTCCAGTAGCGCGCGTTGCGCTCGAGGTGCGTGACGCCGGCGCGCTTGATCGACTCCATCCTCGTCCCGGGCGCGAGCACGTACGGCCCCGTGCCGAGGAAACTGCCGGCGCGTTCGAGCACGACCGCAGTGTTCCACTGCGTCAGCACCATCTCGAATCGCGGACTCGGTCCCGACATCGTGAAGACCACACGATCGTTGACCGCCGTGACTTTCGTGCGACCGAACAGCGCTTTCGTTTTCGCGAGCGACGTCGCGGCCAGTTCGGCGGTGAGCGGCGTGCCGTCGGAGAACACGATGCCCTGTCGCACGGTCGCGGAGTAAACCGGCTTGTCGCCGCCGCGATCCTCGCGCAACTTCTCCGCGAAGAGCCACGGCTCGACGCCACCCTGCGGCGTCACGGTGTACGGCGTCTCGAAAATCTGCTCGAGCACCAGCGCGGTGATCGTGTCTCCCGCCTGACGCGGATCCATCGAGCCGGGCGCACTCAGTACCCCAATCCGAAGAACCTTCCGTGCCGCCGACAGCGTGCTGCTGCTCATCCTGCCTCCGTACACCTCGACTGTGCGATGGCGCAGCCTAGCAGCGGCGTGTGGGACAGTTGTTAAGGTGCTGTGAGGTTTGAGCAGCCCCGTGTTACGGCTCGACGCCGAGTCGCTGGAGCGCCACCTTCGCGTCGTTGAAATCGGGCTTGAGGCTGAGAGCCATGCGCAGGTCGCGGATCGCTTCGTCGCGCTTGCCCTGCTTCGCGAACATCATTCCGCGGCCGGTGTACGGAGCCGGATGTTTCGGGTCGAGCGCGATGGCTTTGTCGTAGTCGCGCGTTGCGGCGTCGTACTGTCCCTTCGCCGCCTGCACGTTTCCGCGGAAGACGAGACACGGCAGCATGTCGGCCTTCAATTCGAGGCACTTCGTCAGCGACGCGAGGGCGCTCTCGGCATCGTTCGAACGTCCCTGACGGATTGCGAGCTTGAGCCATTCTTCCGCGGTCTGCGGCGCCGGCGCCGCTTGTGGCGCTGCGGCGGTTTGCGGCTCGAGTTTCGCGAGCTCCGCTTTCACCACGTCGTGTTTCGAGTTGAGCTTCAGTGCTGCTTGAAGGTCGGCGCGCGCGGCGTCGGTTTTTCCCGCGGCGAGATGGAGGCGGCTGCGGCTGAGAAGCACATCCGGACCGAGGATGTAGTTGTACATGCTGTCGGTCGCGGCGAGCGCGATGCCTTTGTCGTAATCGGCGAGCGCGAGCGCGGCCTTTCCTTGTTCGCGGTAAAGATCGCCGCGCGCATTGAGGGCGATGATGTTCTCGAACTTCTGTGATGCGGAAGCCAGCTCGATGGTCTTGCCGTAGTCCGCCACGGCAAGATCGCGCTGCCCTCGGTCCGCGTACACGCTGGCGCGGCCGTTGTAGGCGTGCAACTCGCGGGGATCGAGCTCAATCGCCTTCGTATAGTCGGCGAGCGCCAGTTGCGGCGCGTTCTGATTCATGTACGCCGAGCCGCGACCCGTGTACGCCTGCGCGCTGCGTCCGTCGAGCCGGATCGCCTCGGTGTACGACTTGATCGCGTCGGCAAACTTGTCGGCGTTCGCCTGCTCGCGCGCCAGCGCCAGATAGTCCGAGGAACTCTGTGGTGCGAGCGTGACGAGAGCCTTCTTCGCGGCTTCGTTCTGCGGATCGAGCTTCAGCGTCGCCTCGAAATCCGCCTTCGCCTTCTCGCGATTTCCCTTCTGCAGGTGAATGGCGCCGCGCCGTTCGTACGACTTTGCATTTCGCGGATCGATGTTCAGGATCTCGTCGTAGTCGGCGAGGGCGAGGTCCTTCTTCTCCAGGAGCTCGTAGGCCAGCGCGCGCGATTCGTACGCCAGGACATCTGCGCCGGCCCCTTCGATCGCACTCGTGAAATCCGCGATCGCGAGGTCGTACTTTCCTGCGACCATCAGCACAAGACCACGTCCGTAATAGGCGCGTGCGCCGAGCAGGTCGCCGAGAAAATCGTTCTTCGCTGCTTCGATGGCCTTGTTGTAGTCCTCCACCGCGTGTGCGCTGTCGCTCTGGACGCGATACAGATCGCCGCGACTGATGAGCGCGTCGATGTCATCCGGCTCGACCTGCAGCGCCTTGTCGTAGTCCGCCTTCGCGGCGTCGAAGTTGTCCTTGCGCAATTGCGCGAAGCCGCGGCCGACATACCACCGCGCCGACTTCGGATCGGCCGCGATCGCGCGCGTGTAGTCCGCGATCGCCGCGTCGTACTTCTCCTGCCGCACATACAGATCGCCGCGCTTTGCATGCGCATCCGCGAACGTGGGATGCAGGCGGATGCACTCGGAGGCCGTGGCCAGAGCGCGCGACGAGTCGGTTGCGGTCCCGCTCTTCTCCGCTTCCATGCCGGCGACGAGCAGGTCGTAGTCGACCGTCGCCACGCACTGCTCGGGCGTCTTGTCCTGCAGTTGGGCCGAGAGGGAAACAGTGAGGAGGAGGAGAAGCGCGAGTTTGTTCATTCAAGAGAGATCGCGTAAAGCGAGCACGTTCTCTGTCAGCGTCGCGCAAACACGCTCGACGTCTTCACGCGAAAGGCCCGCCCACGTCGGCAGACTGATCCCGCGTCGCGCGAGCGATTCCGCGACGGGATAGTGGCCGTCGCGCTCGAAGTACGGCGGCAGCGTGTGCATCGGCGGAAAGATCGGACGCGTCTCGATCCCGTCGTTCGCCATCGCCGCGATCGTGTCTTCTGCGGACACGCCCTCGGGCAAGAGCACGCTGAACATCCAGTACGAGTGAGTTGCCCGCGGATCTTCGACTTGCCAGGCGAAGCCGTCGGCGAGCGTCTCGCGATACCACTGCGCGACTTCGATGCGTCGCGCGAGCAGCCAGTCGATGCGCTCGAGTTGCGCGACGCCGACCGCTGCGACGAGGCTCGTCATCCGGTAGTTGTAGCCAACGACCGGAAACCAATAGCGCCGCTGCGGATCCATCCCCTGGCCGCGATACAGACGAACGCGCTCAATCAGCGCGTCGTCGTTCGTCACGACCATGCCGCCTTCGCCGGTGGTCAGTGTCTTGTTGCCGTAGAAACTGAACGTTGCGATGTCAGCGAGGGAGCCGGCTTTGCGGTTGTTCCAGGAGGCGCCGTGTGCTTCGGCGGCGTCTTCGATGACGAACAGACCGTGCTTCGTCGCGATCGCGTTGAGCGCGTCCATGTTCGCGGGGTGACCGTAGAGATGCACGGCGATGATGCCTCGCGTGCGCGGCGTGATCTTCGCTTCGACGTCAGCGGGATCGAGACACCACGTCGATGGTTCACTATCGACGAACACCGGCGTCGCGCCGCAGTACGTGACGGCGTTCGCCGTCGCGACGAACGTCACCGTCGGGACGATGATCTCGTCGCCCGGCTTGACGTCGAAGGCGAGCAGTGCGAGATGCAGCGCGGCCGTGCCGTTGCTGCACGCGACCGCATGACGGACTCCGCAATAGTCCGCGAACTCGCGCTCGAACCGGCCGACGTACGCGCCGATCGACGAGATGTTGCCCGACTCCAGACAGTCGAGGACATACGCCTTCTCGTTGCCTGTCAACGACGGCGACGCCACCGGAATCCAAGGGTCCTTCATCGTCGATGAGTGTCGCACGGTTGCGGCATGCGGTAGTCTCGCCGCGGTGGACTTCACAGTGCGTGCGCTCAGTGCTGACGATGCGGCGGCGATCGTCGCGTTGTTGCGCGCGCAGCCGCCGGACTACCTCCGCTTCTTCTACGCGCTGCCCGCCGATGAATCAGCGGTGCGCAACGTGATGGAGCAGCGTCAGCGAGATCTGTATCAGGGTCTCTTTGAGGGCGACCGGCTCGTCGGATTCTTCATGCTGCGCGGCTGGGACGCCGGTTACGACATCCCGTCGTTCGGAATCGTCGTGGACCAGCGCACGAGCGGCAAAGGCTACCTGCACGCGACGTTGGAGCTCGCCGCGGGCTTGTGCCGCGATGCGGGTGCGAAGCGCTTCATGGCCAAGATCCATCCCGAGAATCTCGCGCCGCGCGCCGCGCGCCGGCTGCAGCTCACGCAAGTCGGAGTCGAGGCGTCGACCGGCAACGTGATCTATCACCGCGAGGTCTGAGCGACGGCGATGCGCATCCTCAAGCTCGGCGTCTATCCGCTCTCGTATCTCGAGCAGTTCTATCGCGCGCGTCCGGAGCTGGTACACGCGGACTACGCGACGCAGCACGCTGCGCTGATGCACGACGCGTTTGGCTCCGCTGATTTCTGGACGTCCGCGCTGCAGAAGCTCGGTCACGTCACGACGGATCTCGTCATCAACGCCGAGCCATTGCAGCGCGCGTGGGCGCGCGAGCAGGATGTGTCGTCGGCGGATGTGAGCGTCGAGCAGGTGAAAGCATTTCGCCCGGACGTGTTGCTCGTCGCCGATTACTCGACGGTGACGTACGAATATTTGCGGCGACTGCAGCGCGAGTGTCCGTCGATCCGGCTGACCGCAATCTGGTGCGGTGCGCCGTATCGCAACGCGGATGTGTTCCACGCGTGCGACCTCGTGTTGTCGTGCGTGCCGGAGCTCGTCGAGGACTTTCGCGCGCAGGGGCATCGCGCGGAGCACGTCAATCATGCGTTCGACGCGCGCGTGCTGGAGCGCCTTACGCCGATCGCGCAACCGGCTGTTGATTTCTCTTTTCTCGGATCCGTCGTTCTCGCGGGAGACTTTCATCGCGAACGCGCGCGCATCCTCGATGTGCTCGTGCGCGACACGAGCCTCGCAATCTGGAGCGACGTCGCGCCGCCGTCCGTTCGCACGCGTGCAGGACAGCGCGCGCGCATCCTCGCGTTCGATGCCACCGCGACCGCGCGCGAGCTTGGGATTCCGCGACAGGCGCTGTCGCGCATTCCGTTGATCGGACGCGCGACGCGCTGGCCGGCGCGACCTGAACCGATCGAGACGATCGGGAAACGCGTCGTGCGTCGCGCAAAGCCGCCGCTGTACGGATTGGCGATGTTCGGCAAGCTGCGCGACAGTCGCGTGACGCTGAACACGCACATCGAAGTCTCGCGGCACAGCGCATCGAATCTGCGGATGTTCGAAGCGACCGGTGTGGGCACGTGCCTGCTCACCGATCGGAAGGATCGACTGCCCGAGCTCTTCGAGCCGGATGCGGAAGTCGTGACGTACGCGAGTGCTGCAGAGTGTGTCGAGAAGGTGCGCTACCTGCTGGCGCACGAGAGCGAGCGCGCGTCGATCGCGGCCGCGGGCCAGCGGCGCACACTGCGCGATCACACATTCGCGCACCGCGCGGCGCAACTCGATGCGATCCTGACCGACGCTTTGTCCAGCCAGCCGAAACGCACAGGGGTCGTCTCGCGGATTCGCCAGATGTTTCGCGGGCGCGCCAAGACCATCGCGTCGTTCGAAGAGATCGAGCGCGCGGAACGACAGTTCTATCTCGACTTCGTGCGCGACGGCATGATCGTGTTCGACATCGGAGCGCACGTCGGCGAACTGACGCTGTTGTTCGCGTGTGGCGCGGGACGCGTGCACGCGTTCGAGGCGGGACGCCGCAGCTTCGAACGGTTGACGGCTGCGTGTCATGAGCAACGCAACGTCGTGCTCAATCACGTCGCGGTGTCGGATCGCGAAGGGGAGATCGCGTTGAACGTGTACGACGACGCGTATCTCGCGTGGAGCACGCAGGCGAATCGCCCGCTCGCGAACTACGGCATCGACGTGAAGCCCGTGGGCGTCGAGCGCGTTCCTGCGATCACGCTCGATCGCTACTGCGAGCTGCACGACATCGCGCAGATCGATCTGCTCAAAATCGACGTGGAAGGCGCGGAGTTGCAGGTGCTCATCGGCGCGAAGCGACTGCTCGCGGAGCAGCGCATTCGCTGCCTGACGTTCGAGTTCGGCCAAACCACGTTCGACATGGGGAACACGCCGGACGCAATCGAGGCGTTGCTCGAAGACAGCGGATACACGATTCGCAACCTCGTCGATGGCGATCCGATTTTTCCAGGCCGCGAGAGTGCGCAGACCGCGACGTTCGCGATGCATGTGGCTACGGTGGCGCGCCGCGCATGATCCCTCTCGTTCCGACACCGGCGGCCGATCACGCGTGTCCGCATTGCAATGCGCCGCTCGACGTGCGGGGTTCGTACATTCCGGGCATGCGCAATCTCGCGCAATTGCATTGCGGTCGATGCGATCGCGCGTTCTACGGAGACTTGCGCAGCGGCCAGGCGTTCTTCACGCCGCAGTTGCTCGATGCTTCGAGCGGTGTCGTGCACGATCCGCATGGCGTGTCGTGGTTCGCGACGTGGCTCGAACAGAGCTACGCGAATCGCGTCTCGACGAGCCGCGAGCTGCGCGTCGTCGAGCATCGTCCGGTCACGAAGCCGGTCGTGTTTCTCAACTGCCTCGACACGCTGTACGGCCACGTGCTGCTCAAGCTGCTCAACGCGCAGGCGCTCATCGACGGGCATCGCGACCTCGATCTGATCGTGATGATCCCCGCGACGTTCGCGTGGCTCGTGCCGGACGGCGCGGCGCAAGTTTGGCTCGTCGATCTGCCGTTGAAGCACGGCACGGAATGGAACGACGGACTCGCGCAGGAGATCGCGCGGCGCCTGTCTGTGTTCAGCGATGTGCGACTCAGCGTCGCGCGCTCGCATCCACGTCCGGAGGACTACGGCATCGAGCGATTCACGCGCGTGACGCCGTTCCCGCTCGCGGAGTGGGAAGCGCGTGCGGTGCGACCGGTCGTGACGTTCATCGCGCGAGACGATCGCACGTGGACGTCCGGCGGCGTGCTGCGGAGCAGCCAGCAACATCAGATCGAGCGTCTGTCGAAAGCGCTGCAACGCGAACTCCCGAACGCCGACTTCGCCGTCGTCGCAGCGTCCGCGGCCGATGCGACGACGGAACGCGCGTGGTGCGAACGCTACGCGGCGAGCCACGTCGTCATCGGCGTGCACGGCTCGAACATGTTGTTGCCCTCCGCGCACGCGGGCGCGGTCATCGAGCTGTTGCCGCGCGAGCGCCAGGGAAATTACCTGCAGGATCTTTTGCTGCGTCCGACGACGACGCGCGACTTGCTGTTTCGCACGCGGATCGTCGCGGACGACACGACGCCCGATGATGTCGCGGCACTCGCGGCGCAGATCATTCGTGGCGTGCCGCGCTTCCGCGAGCTGATGGGAGAGGGCTGAGCCGATGTGCGGCATCGCCGGCCTCGTGACGCGCGAGCCGATCGCGCCCGAGCTGATCGCACGCGTGCGACGCATGAACGCAGCGCAAACGCATCGCGGACCAGACGGCGAAGGCGAACACCTCGGCGCACACGCAATGCTCGCGATGCGCCGGCTCAGCATCATCGATCCGATCGGCGGAGCGCAGCCGCTGTACAACGAAGACCGCTCCGTCGCGCTGATCGCCAACGGCGAAATCTACAACGCACCCGAGTTGCGACATGTGCTCGAACAGTCGGGCCACACGTTTCGCACTGGCAGCGATTGCGAAGTGATCGCGCATCTTTACGAAGAGCACGGCGTCGATTGTGTCGCGCACTTGCGCGGGATGTTCGCGTTCGCGTTATGGGATGCATCGCGACGCCGCCTCGTCCTCGCGCGCGATCGGATGGGCGAGAAGCCGCTCTATCTCTACGAAGAACCGGGGCGCGTGCTGTTCGCGTCCGAGTTGAAATCGCTGCTTCACTCCGGCCTCGTGCCGTTCGCCCTCGATCCGCAAGCGATCGATCAATACTTTCACTATCAATTCGTCCCAGAGCCGCGGACGCCGCTGCGCAACGTGCGCAAGCTCGAAGCCGCGCATCTCCTCGTCGTCGACTCCGATCCGTGGCACGTCGAGGATCGCTGCTACTGGCGCATGGATGACGCGCCGCCGATCGAGACGTCGCCGGCGATCGTGCTGCGCGAACGGCTCGAAGACATCGGCAGCGTCATCACGCGCTCCGATCGCAGCGTCGGAGTCGCGCTCAGCGGCGGACTCGATTCGAGTCTCGTCGCCGCGCTCGCGGCCAGAAGCGGCGTCGCGCTGCAAACGTTCAGCGTCGGCTACGAAGGCCGTCCACCCTCCGACGAACGTCACGACGCACACTCTCTCGCCCAACACCTCGGCCTCCCATTTCACGAAGTCGAAATCAGCACGCGCGAAGTCGTCGAGTTTTTTCCCGAGCTGAATTTCTGGCGCGACGATCCGATCGCGGACATCGCCGGGCACGGCTACTACGCCGTGATGCGACTCGCGCGCGAGCACGGCGTGCCGGTCATGCTGCAAGGGCAGGGCGGCGACGAACTGTTCTGGGGTTATCCCGCATTGCGCGAGGCGGCCATCCGAAATCACGGCTGGCGCGCGCGGTTTCGCGGCGATCGGATGTTTTTCTACGATCGCCTCTCCGATTTTCGCGACGCGTCGGGGATGCGCACGCAGTACGCGCCGGCGTTCGCCGACGAAGTCGATCGCGACGGACCATCGCGTCTCTTCACGTTTCCGCGGCCGTGGCCCGACGTCGACGTCACGATGACGCGGCTCGTCTGCGACACATATCTGCGCTGCAACGGAATCGCGCAGGGCGATCGCTTGAGCATGGCGTCGGGAGTCGAGATGCGACTGCCGCTCGTCGATCACACGCTCGTCGAAGCGGTAGTCGGATTGCGCAAGCATCGATCGGATTTGCGACTGCCGCCGAAGACGTGGCTCCGCGAAGTCGCGCGCGAGTTCCTTCCGGACTCTGTGCTGAATCGCCCCAAGCGCGGATTCGCACCGCCGACGCGGCAGTGGCACGACGCGATCTTCGCCGCGCATGGAACGTCGCTGCTCGACGGCGCGCTGGTCGAGGAAGGCGTGTTGCGCGCGGAGAGCGCCGCGGCGTTCGCGCGTGGTCCGTTTCCCGATCGCGCGACCGCGCCGTTGTCGTTCAAGGCGCTCGTGTTGGAGCAATGGCTGCGACAGATGCGCGCGCGGTGTACGCAATGAAATCGCTCCGCATCGCCATCAATGCGCAACTGCGTCCCGGCGGCGGAAACGGCGGCGTCGAGAGCGTGCTGCGCGTGCTCACCGGACTCTCGCAACTCGACGGGCCTGAACACTATCTGTTCGTTGCATTGCACGATCATCAGGACTGGCTGCGTTCACTCTTGCGCGGCACGAACGCGTCGATCGTCGCACCGCGACGATCGATCGGCCGTCGTTTGATGCGCATCGTGCGCGGCGACACGAACACGGTCGGACGCTATCTCGACAGTCTCGAATGCGACGTCGTGCATTTTCCGTATCAGCAATTCCATCGCACCATCGCGCCGTCGGTCTTCAATCCGCACGACCTGCAGCATCGCCACTATCCGCAGTTTTTCAGCGCGGACGAATTGCAATCGCGCGAAGCGACGTACGGTCCAGCGTGTCGCGCGGCCCACACCGTCGTCGCGGCGTCGCAATGGGTGAAGCGCGACCTCGTCGAATTCTTCGCGCTCGATCCATCAAAGATCCGCGTGATCCCGTGGGCGCCATTGCCCGTCGAGACTGCGCCATCACCATCGGATCGCGAATCGTTCGCGCTTTATCCGGCGATGCTGTGGGAGCACAAGAATCATCGACGTCTCCTCGACGCACTGGCGCTGCTCCGCGACACGAAAGGTTTGCGCGTCCCTGTCGTTTGCACGGGGTTCAAGACCGAATACTGGCCCGTGCTTGAACGCCACATCCACGATCTCGGCCTCGCCGGTCAGGTCACGTTCCCTGGCGTCGTGTCGAACACCGAGCTCGCCGCGCTCTATCGCTCCGCGCAGTTCGTGATCATCCCGTCGCTCTTCGAAGCGGCGAGCGCGCCGATGTTCGAGGCGTGGCAACACGGCACGCCTGTCGCCTGCGCCGCGATTACGTCCCTCCCTGAACAAGCGGGCGACGCCGCACTGCTCTTCGATCCGACGTCAGTCGACGAGATCGCATCGGCGCTCGAGCGAATGTCGACGGATGCGCAGTTCCGCGATGAGCTGCGCGCACGCGGCGCGCGTCGCATCGCGGAGGCCGATCCGATCGTGACGCTCAAGCGATATCGCGCGGTCTATCGACAAGCCGCGGGTGTTGCACTGGGCGAAGAAGATCGCGCGCTGCTCAGCGGAACCTGATCACTGCACGGAATCTGCGACCGAGATCGCTTCGTACAGGCGGCGATACCGCACGCCGGCGATGGTCTCGAGGTCGTAGCGTGCACGCGCAGTCTGGCGGCAACGCTCGGCGAGGTCGGGATCGCGTCGCAGGATTTCGAGATCGCGCAACGCTTCGAGATACGCAGCGCGATCGAAGCCGCGCAACACGACGCCGACGCGCGCCTTCTCGATCTCTTCATCGAGATCGCCGGTGCCTGCTCCGGAGATGACCGGCAATCCGGCCGCGAGGTACTCCGCGAATTTCGTCGGCGACGACGTGATGCGCGCAATCGAGGAACGCAGGATCGAGAGCGAGACGTCGGCGGCGCCGAGGAAGCGGGGGACGTCTTGCGGATCGGCGCTCATCACGCGGTAGTCGTTCGCGCCGAAGCCCACACGTTCGAGCTCTGCGGCCATCTCCGCCGCCGGTCCCAGCGTCAGCACGAGCGCGTAAACACGCGAGTCCTGCTCCCGCGCGACCGCGAGCAGCTCCGCCATCTCGCGCATCAGGTAGTAGCCGCCGAGCGCACCGGCGTACACGAAGACGACGCGTCCGCTGACGCCGAGCTCCGCGCGCACCGCATCGCGACTGCCATCCGGCGCGGTGCGCTCCGAGCTGGTGCAGCACGGGATCACCTCGACCGGTTTGCCGCCCGCGCCATCCGGAAACAACAACGCGCGCGCGCGATTCGTGAGGACCACGAAACCGTCGGCCGATCGGAACAGCGAACGCTCCACGGCCTTCGTCGTCCGAAACAACCACCCGCCCTCACGCCAGTTCCCCGAATCCACATACTCCTCGGGCAGGAACCCGCGAATGTCGAACAGCAATCGCGCACCGGTGAGTTTCTTCGCGAGCGCGCCGATCGCCGCGCCGACGTGACTGCGCGCGTGCAGCAGCTTGATGCGACGTCGCCGCACGATGCGCGCCGCGCACCACGCGCCGGCCATGATGTCGAACAGCGTCGCGGGCAGCGTCGGACGTTTGTGATACGGCAACACATGCCAGTCGATGCCTTCGGCGCGCAACCGCTCGCGCCATTCGGCCGTCCACGCGCCGCGCGCGTCGGGCTCGAACGTCAGCAGCGACATCGTCACGCCGCCACGGACGAGCTCGCGCAAGTACGGAAGGACCTGCGTTTGAACGAGGGGCTCACGTAATCCGAAGTAGCAAAGGTAGAGGGCGCGGGTCATGTGAGCGGCGACGTAGTATAGAAGCCCGCGCCGTGCGAACGATCTCCGTCATCATTCCCTCATGGAACCGCGCGCGCGAGGTGGGCGCCGCGATCGACAGCGCGCTCGCGCAGACGCTGCCGCCGCTCGAGGTGATCGTCGTTGACGACGGCTCGACCGATGAGACGCCGGAGGTGCTCGCGCGCTACGGCGATGGCATCCGCGTGTTGCGGCAAACGAATCAAGGCGTGGCCGCCGCGAGGAACGCCGGCATCGCGATCGCACGCGGCGACCTGCTCGCGTTTCTCGACTCCGACGACGTCTGGCTTCCGCGCAAGCTCGAGCTGCAAGCCGCCCGCTTCGAAGCCGATCCCACCCTCGGGCTCGTCCACTGCGGCGTCGACTACGCGAACACGGGCGTGATGCTCGACGGGATGGAAGGCTCGGTCGCCGAGGAGATGTTGCGGCTGGACCGCAGCGTCATCATCGCGTTTGGCAGCGGCGTGATGGTGCCGCGTCGTGTGGCGGAGGAGGTCGGTCGCTACGATGCGCGCATGCGCGTGTCGGAGGATTGGGACTTCTGCTATCGCATCGCGACGCGCTATCGCATCGGATTCGTGGCCGAGGTTTTGATTCGTCATGCGCAACATCCGGATGGTCTGCGCAAGGACGTCGACCGGATGGAGCAGGGGATGCTGCTCGCGCTCGAGAAAGCGTTTGCGGATCCGTCAGTGCAATCGTTGCGACGCCATTCGTACGGCCGGGTGCATCGCATTCTCGCGGGCTGCTACTTCGAGCAGCGCCGGTGGGTCGCGTTCATGCGTCACTTCGCGAAGAGCGTGCGATGGGACTGGCGGAACATTCGGTATTTCGCGGCGTATCCGTGGCGGAAGTGGAAGCGTCGCGCTCGTGCGACAACCACGACTGCAGCATGAGCACCGCCCACAAGTAGTGCTTCCACTCGCCCTTGCCCGCGATGTGCTCTTCCCACTTTGCGCGAATCGGTTGCGGATCGAGCAGTCCCTGCGCGCGCAGCGTCGACGCATCGAGCAGCGACTCTGCCCAGTCGCGCAGTCGTCCGCGCAGCCACGTTTCGAGCGGGATGCCGAAGCCCATCTTCGGCCGCTCGATGAGCGTTCGCGGAACGTAGCGATCGAGCACGCGCCGCAGGACGTGTTTGCCTGTCGCGCCGCGCACTTTCATCGCGAGCGGGAGTCGCCACGCGAACTCGACGAGCCGATGATCGAGCAGCGGCTCGCGCACTTCGAGCGACACGGCCATGCTCGCGCGATCGACTTTCGTGAGGATGTCGTCGGGCAGGTACGAGAGCTGATCGAGGAGCATCATCCGCTCGATCGGATCGTCGATCGACGGCCGCGCGGTGAGTGGCTGATCGTTGCCGCCGATGACGACGTCGGACCAATGCGACATGAGCTCGAAGTACATCGCGTCGCGATCGTCCGACGCGAGCACGCGCGCGACTTTGTGCACGCGATGCCACGCGCGCGGTGCGATCGCGGTGAGCGTGCGGCCGAGGATTGTGTGCAGCGGTCGCGGGATCGCGGCGGTGCGTTGCAGATACTTCTGTTCGATGAAGTAGCGCGTGTAGCCACCGAACAACTCGTCGCCGCCGTCGCCGGACAGCGCGACCGTGACGTGCTGCCGCGCGAGTTGCGCGACGAGATGCGTCGGAATCTGCGAGGAGTCGCCGAATGGCTCGTCGTACATCGCGGCGAGTTT
>DASVNL010000326.1:0-10160 GCA_036383875.1 Thermoanaerobaculia bacterium | reverse complement strand
GTGAGGAGGGTTCAATGCGCCACGCGCTCGTTCTCCGCTTGCTCCTCGTGCTTCTCATCTCTCTCTCCGGTTCCATCGTTCTCGCACAATCCCAGGCAACCACCGGTGTCATCGAAGGCACGGTCACGGACAGTTCGGGCGGAGTGTTGCCTGGCGTGACTGTGACGTTGCGCAACACCGCGACCAACTACGAGCAGGTGCTGGTCACCGACGCCGCCGGCAGGTATCGCGGCGTGCTGCTGCCGTTGGGACCGTATCAGGTCAAGGCCGCGCTCGACGGCTTTGCGACGCGGACCGTCAACGGCGTCGACGTCGGCGTCGGACAGACGCGCGTCGTCGACATCACCATGTCGCAGGCGGCGGTCTCTGAAGAGCTCGTGGTCACGGCCGCGGCTCCGCTCATCGAGACGGCGCGCACCGAAGGCGCGACGCGCCTCGGCGAAGAGGCCATGCAGGATCTGCCCAACAACGGGCGCAACTTCCTCGAGATGACGAAACTCACGCCGGGCGTGACGATCGTGCAGGGTCCGGACGGCGACGAGCTGTCGATCAACGGACAGAAGGGCATCTCGAACAACATTAGCGTCGACGGTGCGGACTTCAACAATCCGTTCTTCGGCGAACAGCGCGGCGGACAGCGTCCGGCGTTCACGTTCAACCTCGACGCCGTCAAGGAAATGGTTGTCGTCGCGGACGGTGCGAACGCCGAGTTCGGACGCTCGCAGTCCGGCTTCGTCAACGTCATCACGAAGTCCGGCACGAACGACATGCGCGGCACCGCGCACTTCGTGTTGAAGAACGACTCGCTCAGCTCGAATCCGAAAAATCCGGACGGCAGCGAAGCGCCGAAGTTCGACTCCGAGCAATACCAAACCGGCTTCACCCTCGGCGGTCCGCTCGTGCGCGACAAGGCCTTCTACTTCACCGCGCTCGATTTCCAGCAGGCCACCGCGACCAAACAGACCGATCCGAATCGCATCGAGGCGCGTGTCGTTGCGGCGCTCGCGGCGCTGGGCTCGCCGAATGAAAACGGTTCGATCGATCACACGAACGACGCGCGCGTCTTCCTGGCGAAAGTCGACTGGGCCGCAAGCCCGACCAATCTCGCGACGTTGCGCTACAACTACACGTGGTCCGAGCAGGAGAACGGCACGTTCGACGTCGACTCGTGGGGTCGCAGCGCGAACGCGATCGAGCAGGACAACTCGCACGCCGCGACCGGCTCGCTCGTCACGACGTTCCGCAGCAATCTGCTCAACGAGTTCCGCTTCCAGTACGCGCGCGAAGAACGTCCGCGTCCGTACAACGGTCCGAACATCAACGGCCAGTCGCGGCCGCTGCCTGACACGGCGTTCGACTTCGGGTCGAGCTACCGCTTCGGCATGCCGTTCTTCATCCCGGTCGAGTATTACGACACGCGTCTGCAGTTCAACAACAACGTGTCGTATCTGCGCGGCGCGCACTCGATCAAAGCCGGATTCGAATACAACCGCGTGAACTCCGTGCAGACGTTCCTCGGGTTTGCGAACGGCCGCTACATCTTCAGCTCCACCGACGGCTTCCTCAACTACCTCGCCAATCCGAACTACGTCGAGTGCTCCAACGGCACGTCCTCGCAGACCGGCACGTGCCCCGCGGGCAGCGACATCACCGGTCCGGTCCTGCTGTACTTGCAGCAGGCGGGCGTCGGCGGTTTGTCAGTCGAAGAGGCGGGCACGCAGAGCATCCCGCAGACCGAGCCGGCCGTGTTCCTTCAGGACTCGTGGCAGGCCACGCCGAACCTGAACGTTCAGTTCGGACTGCGTTGGGAAGCGCAGCTTCAGCCCGATCCCATCACCGATCCGGATGACGTGTTCTACAACGACTTCATCGGCAAGACCGTTGCCGGTCAGGAGTTCCCGTCCGACGGCACGATCCCGTCCGACAAGTCGATGTGGCAGCCGCGCTTCGGCTTCTCGTGGAATCCGGGCGGCGACGGCAAGCGTGTGCTGCGCGGCAGCGCGGGCATCTTCTACGGCCGCGTGCCTGGACTCGCGCTCGCGTCCTCGCGTTCGACGAACGGCAGCCGCGGACAGAGCGTGTTCCGCAACAGCGCGCTCACCGCGATTCTCGGACCGGTGCCGGCGTATCCGAATCTCATCCCGGCGAATCAAATCGGCGATCCGTTCCGCCCCGACGTCTTCGTGTTCGACAAAGACTTCCAGAACCCGCGCACGACGTCGTACTCGTTGAGCTGGGAGCATGAGCTCATTCAGGACTACGCGTTCCTCGTCAAATACAACTACGCCAAGGGCGAGCACATCACGCGATTCCGCAACGCCAACGATCCGCTCCTCGGCTCGCCGTGGAGCTCCGGTCTCAACGGCACGGCGAACGGCGTCGGCGTGCTGACGGTGGTCGAGTCGACGGCG
Organism: Thermoanaerobaculia bacterium; assembly: GCA_036383875.1. Lineage (GTDB taxonomy): Bacteria > Acidobacteriota > Thermoanaerobaculia > Gp7-AA8 > Gp7-AA8 > QHVT01. The sequence continues at coordinate 7,749 of DASVNL010000326.1, read as the reverse complement.
AAGAGTCTCTATCAGGGACTCACGCTCGGCGTGACCAAGCGCCCGTCGCACAACATGCAGTTCCAGGCCTTCTACACGTATTCGAAAGACAAGTCGGACGACGACAACGAGCGCGATCCGTTCTCGTTCCGCTATGCGAAGGTCACGGATCTCGACGCGGAGTACAGCTACTCCGATCGCGATCAGCGCCATCGCTTCAATAGCTGGTTCCTCTGGAATGCGCCGTACGGTCTCGACGTGAACGTGCGCTACTCGTATCGCTCCGCGCAGCCGAAGTCGATCACCGCGAGTGGCGCGGATGCCGCGACGCCGCAGGATCGCTGCTCGCAGCGCAACGCCGATGGTTCCTGCACCGCGGGCGCCGTCGTCACGCGCCGCAATCTCGGGCGCAAGGACAATCAGTACTCGTCTCTCGACTTCCGCCTCTCGCGCCAGTTCGCGACCGGTGGCGTGATCCTCGAGCCGGCGATCGACGTGTTCAATCTCTTCAACTCGAAGAACCTGCGCCGCCCCGAAGTCACGAGTCTCATCTTCAACTTCGACGGCACCGTGCAGAGCGGCGTCGGCGATCCGCGCCAGATGCAGCTCGCGCTGCGCGTGATCTGGTAGCGCGAAGCGTCATCGAAGAAACGAGCGGCGGGCCGAAAGGTCCGCCGCTTTTTTTCATGCGGCGCTCATCGGCGATGGCCGCCGCGTCCGGTGAAGAGTCGGATGAGGAAGAGCAGCAGTACCGCGCCGGCGAACGCGACGATCAGCGGGCCGATCAATCCGCCGCCGATCTCGATGCCGACCGCGCGAAACACGTAGCCACCGATGAACGCTCCGATGACGCCGACGATGATGTCGCCGAGGAGGCCGAAGCCGCTGCCGCGCATGAACTGTCCGGCCAGCCAGCCGGCGAGCGCGCCGATGATGATGAACCAGATGAATCCCATGCTGTCCTTCCTTACTCGCGCGCGGAACCGCGCGCAGTTCGCTTCCTGCGCTTCGCGGCCGGTGGGGGCTTGCGTGCTGACTTCGCGGGCAGCTTCGGCGACGGCACGCGCGCAGCGGCGGCCATGTCGTCGGTGAGCAGCACGAGTTTTTCGATGATGGTGGAGACGCGATCGAGAAACTCGGGACGGACGCCGGCCAGACGGTCGATGAGCGGCTTGAGATGTCCGATGTCGCCGATGTCGTTCGGCAGCATGTTGCCGGGTTTCTCTCCGAGGGTTTCGACGATGCGGACGAAATCCTCGACGTACAGACCACGCTGATTCGATTCGAGTCGCGCCAGTTGCGCCGGCGAGATGCCAGCACTTCTGGCGACCTCGGCTTGCCCGCGACCTTTTGCTTCGCGGAGCTGCCTGAGAATCCGACCGTACATGAAATTTCCTCCCTGCGGATCGTTTGCCAATTAGGTAATGTCTTACTGCATTATTGCCAAATTGGCAAAAAAGCGCTACTCTGTTTTCGGTTATCTCAGCAACGGCTGATCAAGCAAGTCGCGCGATAAGCGCGCAGCACACGGTGCCATAGGGCAGCGGGCTGCGCGTCCCGCCACTTTCTCCATCCTTCAGGCGCGTTGTCCGAGAGAAGGATGCTTTCCATGGCCGCGCGAGATCCGTCCAAGCCGTCCCTCGAGACGGGGGACCGAGAGGAGCAGGGCAGCCCCACTGAACCTGCTTCGCCCGTACGTGTCGTCGGCATTGGCGCGTCGGCCGGAGGTCTCGATGCGTTCATGGATCTGGTCGCTGCGATTCCAAACGATACCGGGCTGGCCTTCGTACTGATCCAGCACCTCGATCCTCGTCACGACAGCATGCTCGTCGACATCCTGGCGGGCGCCACCTCGATCCCTGTGCAGGAAGTCGTCAACCAGGTGAAGGTCGAGCGCGACCACATCTATGTGATTCCGCCCGATGCGGAGCTGACGATCCACGATGGGGCGTTACTGCTTGCGCCGCGTGGGCCGGACGTGCCGCACCGGCCGCTCGACAACTTCTTCCGCTCGCTCGCGGAAGATCAGCAGAGCGATGCGATCGGCGTCGTGCTGTCCGGCAACGATGCGGACGGCGCGCTCGGACTGCAAACCATTCGCGACCTCGGCGGCGCGACGTTCGCCCAGACTCCCGACAGCGCGAAGTTCGACATCATGCCGCGCGCCGCAGCGCTGGCTGCGGACTTCATCCTGCCGCCGGCCGGGATCGCTGCGAGGCTCGCGAGCCTCGCGAAACGCGAGAACGCAACGGACGGCGAAGAGCCACCGCGCCCCGACGCCGCAGACTTCGCGCGCGTTCATGAGGTGCTGCGGACGCATCATCCCGTCGACTTCGCACACTTCAAACAGGCCAGCGTGGAACGCCGCATCCTTCGCCGCGCGCTCCTCGGCAATCATGAAACGCTCGGCAGCTACGCTGATTCGTTGGAGTCGGACACCACCGCCGTCGAAACGCTCTACCAGGACCTGCTGATCGGCGTGACCGCGTTCTTCCGCGAGCCTGCGCGCTTCGCCGCGCTGAAGACGGTCGTCTTTCCTTCGATCCTGCAGAACCGCGGCGCCGACGACACCGTGCGTGTCTGGGTCGCCGGCTGCTCTACGGGCGAAGAGGTGTATTCACTCGCGATGTCGCTGCTCGAGTTTCTCGAGGGACGTCCCGATCCGCCGCGCATCGCGATCTACGGCACCGATCTCAACGAGAAGTCGCTGAAGAAAGCGCGCGCGGGGTTCTACTCGACGCGCGCGATGAGCGGCGTTTCACCGCAGCGGCTCGAAAAGTTCTTCACGCCCGAGGCGGGCGGCTACAAAGTCGGGAAAGCCGTGCGCGAGTTGTGCATCTTCGCCGCGCACGACGTCACGCGCGATCCGCCGTACTCGCGAATCGATCTCGTGACGTGCTGCAACGTCCTGATCTACTTCGAGCCGGAGTTGCAGAAGAAGGCAGTTTCGCTGTTGCAGTACGCGCTCGCGCCGGGCGGCTTCCTGATGCTCGGCAGCTCGGAGAATCTGCGCGGCTCGACGAATCAACTCACCCCGGTTTCGACGAAGCCGCTCATCTATCGCAAGCTCAGCGTCCCCGTTGCACTGACGACGCTGGACGTCACGCGGCGCGCGCCGGTGCTCAACACAACCCCGGCTCCGTCGCCCGCGCAACGCGCCGGCAATGTTCCCCGCGATGACGACGACGCGTTCCTTGCGTCGCGACTCGCGCCGTGCGGAGTGCTCGTCAATGCACAGATGGAGATCACGCGCATTCGCGGCGATGTCTCGCCGTTCCTCGCGCTCGAACCGGGCGAGGCATCGCTCGATCTCTTCGCGCTGATCCGGCATCACGAAATGCTTGCCGTTCTGCGTCCCGCCGTTCGCCGCGCACTGCGCGAACGGACCACGGTGACGAAGAAAGACGTCCTCGTGATGGACGGTGACGCGCGACGCTGCATGGGGTTCGATGTCATCCCGAGCGGCGTGCCTCCGCCGGGTCAGGACCGCTTCTGGATCGTGTTCCACAGCAGCCCCGCGCCGGTGAAGCGAGACGCCGAGACGGCCGGCGCGCGAACGGAAATCGAAGGGTTGCGAAGTGCGCTGGCCGCGGCGATCGATGATCGCGAGAGTCTCGCCGAGGAAGCATCGGCGGCGGCGGAAGAGGCGCAGTCGAGCGATGAAGAGCTCCGCAGCACGAATGAAGAGCTCGAGACCGCGAAAGAAGAACTGCAGTCTGCGAACGAAGAGCTGAGCACGCTCAACGACGAGCTTCGGCTGCGCAACACGTCGCTCGTGAAGATGAACGACGACATCGAGAATCTCCTCGGCGCCGTCGAGATCCCGATTCTCTTCGTCGGCACCGATCTCACGGTACGACGCTTCAACGTCACCGCGGGTTTGCTGCTCAACTTCCGTTCGGATTCCGTCGCGCGGCCGCTGAGCGAGGCGAAGTCCATTCTCGACATCACGCACCTGCGCAAGCTCGTCGGCGCGGTGATCGAAACCGAAACGGCCGCGGACGTTGAAGTGCAAGACTCGAACGGCGACTGGCGGCTGCTGCGCATTCGCGTGTATCGAACCGGCGAAGGAAAGATCGACGGCGCGATCGTGGCCGTGCTCGACATCAATGTGTTGAAGCGCAGCGTGCTCGTCGCCGAGGAGGCGACGCGCGCGGCGGACATGCTGTCGCAGGCCAGTGCGCTCCTCGCGTCATCGCTCGACTACGAGACGACGCTCGAGTCACTCGCACGTCTCTCGACCGCGGCGTTCGCCGATTGGTGTGCGGTCGATCTCGTGAAAGACGACGGTTCAATCCGACACCTCACGGTTTCCCACGCGAACCCCGTGCTGCGCGACCTCGCGTTGCAGTTTCAGGAAGTCGCATTCAGTGAGCCGGAGAGCGCGCCGGGCGCGCCGCAGGCATTGTTGCGCCGCAAGTCGGTCCTGCTCACCGACCTCGCGGAGTCGCACATGACGGGCGCGCAACCCGAGGCGAAGATCATGCAACTGATCGGTGCGCTGGGCGTGCGTTCGCTCATCAGCGTGCCGCTGATGGTTCGCGACAAAGTGCTCGGCACGACGACCTTCTCCTCGTCGCGCCGGCGATACGACGAAGTCGATCTGCATCTCGCGGAAGAGTTGTCGCAGCGCGCTGCGGTGGCGATCGACACGGCGATGCTGTTTCGCGAAGCCGAAAGTGCCAATCGCTACAAAGACGCGTTCCTCGGCACTGTCGCGCATGAGTTGCGCACGCCGCTCACGTCGATCATCGGCTGGGTGCAGCTCGCGAAGATCAACCCGGCGATGTACGAAGAAGCGCTGCTGCGCGTCGATGAAGGGGCGAGCCTGCTGCGAATCTTCGTCGAAGACCTGCTCGACGTCACCCGCATTCGCCAGCAGAAATTGCGCATGGACATGGCCGAGGTCGATCTGACCTCGATCGTGCGCACCGCGGTCGAGATGTCCGCGCTCAATGCCAGCGGGTATGGACGAGAGATCCGCATGCAGCTCGTGCTCGAGAGTGCGCCGCTCAGCGGCGATCGCGTGCGCTTGCTGCAGGTCGTCTGGAATCTGCTCAGCAACGCGATCAAGTTCACGCCGCCCGAAGGCGAGATCGGCGTGCGGCTGGAGCGTGACGGCGACAACGCGCGGCTCTGCGTCATCGATACGGGCGCCGGCATCAGCGCGGACTTTGCGCCGCATGTCTTCGATCTCTACCGCCAGGCTGACGCGACGGGAACGCATCGACCGGGACTCGGCATCGGTCTGTCGATCGTCGCGCAGATCGTGAAGCTTCACGGAGGCACCGTCTCCGTTGAAAGTCCCGGCCTCGGCCTCGGCTCGACGTTCATCGTCACGCTGCCCTTGCTCGCCGCGCCGCCGGAGGAGGTCAAGCCTCCCTCCGGCGAAGCGCGTCGCAAAGAGAGACGGAAGACACCGAAGAAAGTGAAGGAGCCATCGTGACCAGACAGGCTGTTCGCGGAACCGCGGGCAAAGTGCTTCGCAGCGAGGATTTGATCGGCGACGAGAAAGAGGTCGCCGCGGCGATCCTTCGCGAGAACCCCGAGCTCGGGAATCCACACGTCGTCCGATGTGACTGGTGCAAAGAAACGCGCACGCTCTTTCGCGACGAGAACGACGCTCCGTTCACGCTCACCGAGCACGGCTGGCGTTGCGAGCCGTGCGATCTGAGAGCGGCGAGTCAGGAAGTTCGGTTCTAGCTCGCCGCTCTCGTTTCGTCACTGATCGCGCTTCACTTCGAGCTCGAACGGACCCTCGCCGTTCTCGCCTTTGATGTGAATCGTGCCGCCGACGCCGTTCGAGTCGGCGTTGAGCAGGCGGATCGTGCCGCTGCCCGCGACTCTGACGCGACGCTCGCCCTGCCGTGCTTCTTCTGACGGCGGCAACTCGCGTCGCAACATCTTCTCGCCGGCGGGGATCGCTTCGATCAGCACGCCGTTGTCGTTGAAGCGCACGGCGAGATTCACGGAGGCCAGCGTTTCGATGAGCACCATGTGCGCGGGGACATCCTTCGCTTTGACGCTCACGCGCGCCGCGCGAACGTCGTCGGTGACTGCGCCGTCCGCGTACTGAATCGCGACGCCGGTGGCGTTCGACACGGCGAGCGCGATGTCTTCGACGGCGCCGGACTGGATGTCGGTGGAGATCGTCTTCTCGAGTTTCTCGATCGTGGCCTGGGTGGCGGGGGAGAGCGGCTCGGCCTGCATGCGCGCCAGCACGCGGCGTTCGCCGGCTGTCGCGTCGGTGAGCGTCACGACCCCGATCGCCAGCACGGCCAGGCCGAAGGCGAGCGAGTGACGCGACTTGCGGAACGTTGCGATCATCTGAATTCTCCTGTGCAGTTGTCGTTTGGTGGTGGTCATGCCGACGACGGCGGGTGCGAGTGCATCGGGCCGCAATCGGTCGAGGAGCTCGAGCACCGTGCTGCCGTACGCGGCGCGCTCGTGGTCGCGCAGTGCGGCCAGTGCGAGCGCATCGCATGCGAGCTCGCGTTCTTCGGCGAGTCGCGCGACGGCGAGGTGAACGAGCGGATTGAACCAGTGCAGCGCATGCGCGGCCGTGACGATCCAGTTCACGAGAACGTCGGACCGGCGGACGTGCGCGAGCTCGTGCAGTACGACGTACCGCAGTTGCTCCGCGCTGAACGTGGAGAGGAAACCATCCGGCAGCAACAAGGCCGGCTGCAGCCAGCCATGCAGCGCCGGTGTCGAGACGCCGGACGATTCGAGTACGCGCACGCTGCGGTGCACACGCAGCGCGTCGCGTCCTTCATCGACGAGACGTACGACTTCCGGATCGGTGATCACGCGGGCGTGCCGCAGCCGTCGCCGGAACGTGAACGTGCGCACGCACACGCGAACGGCGAAGGCCAGCACACCAGCGAGCCAGAGAGCGACGAGAGGAATCATCCAGCGCGGCGATTCAACGAGCACCGGCGCAGGCGCCGCCGCGAAAGTCGCGGTGCGCGGAACGGGCGGACGTTCGACGATGCGATACGGCAGCGGCGACATCGTCGCGTCGCGCAGGAGGTTGAACGCGCTGAAGGGTGCGGGCGGCGCGACCGGCAACAACAGTCGAATCACCGCGACGAGCAGCAGCGCGCAGAGCCAGCGCGACGGGATGCGATCGCGCATCGCGAATCCGGCGAGGAGCGCGATCGCGACGATGAGCGAGCCTTTGAACGTTGCGGAGACGAGCCAGGCAGCAAGGAGCTCGATCATGCTTTCTCCTGCTTCTCATCGAGCAGCTTGCGCAGCTCGTCGATGTCTTCCTTCGACAATCGCGTGTTCCGCACGAAGTGCATCACCGCGGGCGTCGTCTCGCCGCCGAACACGCGCTCGATGAACGTCGCCGATTCCTCGCGGACGTAGCGCTGCCGCGGAATCGCGGGCGTGTAGACGTAGCGATTGCCCTCCTCGCGAAAACGGAGCACGCCTTTCTTGACCAGGCGCCCGAGGAGCGTTTTCACGGTCTTCGGATGCCACTCCATCCGCCCACGCAGCGCATCGACGACCTCGATCGCCGTGCTGGGCGACTGCTCCCACAACACATTCATGACTTCCCACTCGGCGTCAGTGATCGGAGGATTGGGCATTGGGTTGCTCTCCCTTCGGTCGCGGTTGGCAGTTGGCGGTTGGCGGTTGGCGGGAGAGAACCAATCTCGCGCCGCGTGAACCGACAACCAAATCGACTACATCCGTAATCACTATGGACTACGTTTGTAATCACCGCAAGGTTCCGGCGCGGGTTGTTACAATTCGCGGCAC